>VBKI01000047.1:160100-298188 GCA_005879535.1 Deltaproteobacteria bacterium
TTCTGCAGCGCGTCCATCAGATTGACGATCTTGCCGCGCGGCTCCTCCGCGGGCTCCTGGGCGACGATCTCCTCGCCCTCCGCCTTGCGCTCGAGCAGGGCGAGGACCTGCTCGCGGTAGTCGTCCTTGTACTTGCGGATGTCGAAGTCGGCGGCGAGCGATCCGATGAGCTGCTCGGCCATCTTCAGCTCCCGCTCGCCGGGCTTCGTGTGGGCGTCGGGAAGCGCTTCGAGCTCGTCCTGGGAGACCACCTCGTCGGCGTAGAGCATGGTGGAGATCGCCAAAGCGTGCTCGAGTGGGCGCACGGCGGCGAGGTACTGCTTGGTGCGCAGGACGAAGCGGGCGATTCCGACCTTGTGCGTCCGCTTCATCGCCTCGACGAGCAGAGCATAAGGCTTCGCCGCGCCGCGGTCGGGCACCAGGTAGTAAGTGCTCTCGTAGTAGATGGGATCGATCTGCGCCAGCTCGACGAAGTCCTCGATCTCGATGGCCTTGTTCGCGCGCGGATTGAACGCTTCGAGCTCCTCGCGGGCGACGGTGACGTAGCGCCCCTTGCTGATCTCGAAGCCCTTGACGATGTGCTCCCAGGCGACTTCTTCGCCGTCGATGCTGCAGACGCGTTTTTGCTGGATCCGGCCGCCGTCCTTGTCGTGGAGCATGTGGAAGCGCACTTCTTTCGGGGAAGTGGCGGAGAACAGCTTCACCGGCACGCTGACCAATCCGAAGCTGATCGATCCGCTCCAGATGGGCCGGGCCATCTCTAGGCGACCTCCTTCGTCGCGCTCTGGGGCAAAGGCTCGAGCGCGCTGGATGCCGGGCGACGCGGCCGGGCCAGCTCCGCGGGATCGACGCCGAAGTATCCGAAGAGGCGCTCCTGGTGCTGGCGCAGTCCCCGGAGCTCGATGCGCTTTCGCGAACCGACCAGGGCGCCGGCGATGATCGCGACGCCGTAGTCGACGAACTCGCTCACCTGCGAGAAGTCGACCACCATGTCTCCCAAGGGTTCCTGCTCGAGGCGCCCGGACAGCTCCCACGCGCACGACGCTTCGAACCTGCCGTTCATCCTGTAGAAGGCGGTACTGCCGATCACTTCTCGCTCCAGGCTGCAGGCTGGCATGGGGAAGGGGCTCCGCTTCATCTGCTCATCGGTGGCGTAGCCGGCAATGCATGGGGACGGGAAGGCACGCCAGCAAGCGGGCGAGCGCTTTCCGACACCCCGAGCGATGTCCGATTTCAGGCAGGTTGCGCGCGGCCGGGATTGCCGATTCAGGCGGGCGACTTGCGCCAGCGCGACCAGAGCCGGCGGCGCGTCCTCTGCGCGGTCTCGGCGTTCTTGGCGGCGCCCGGCGCCGCGATGCTGGGGCGCTCGACCGGCGGCGGAGGCGCTTCGCCCGCGGCGCGCGCTCCGCGCGCCTTTCCCTCCGCGGAGGCGTGCTCGATCACCGCGTTCACCTCGCCGCCGAGGATGAACACGAAGCCGCTGATGTAGAACCAGGTCATCAGCACGATGACCCCGCCGATTGCGCCGTAGGTCTTGTCGTAGCTTGCAAAGTTCTCGGCGTATATCGAGAAGCCCCAGGTGAGCAGCAGCCAGAGCACCGTCCCGAGCAGCGACCCGGGCGTGATGTACCGCCACTCCTGCTTCACGTCGGGCAGGCAGTAATAGAGCAGCGCAAGCACCAGCATCACGCCGGCGGCGGTGATGGGCCAGCGCAGCCAACCCCAGAGCAGCGCCCAGAACTGGTCGACGTGGAGCTTCGCGGCGAGCCAGAGGCCGATGCTGCCGCCCAACGCCAGCACGACGATGGCGATCAGCATCAGGGCGGAGGTGGCGATCGTCACGGCGAGAGCGATGACCTGCACCTTCCACCACGGGCGCGATTCCTTGACGTCGTAGGAGAGATTGAGCGCGGTGCGCAGCGCATCCACGCCGCGCGATGCGCTCCAGAGCGCGAGCACGAGACCGAACGTGAGCAGGTGTGGCCGCTGGCGGGTGGCGAGGTCGGTGAGCTGACCGCGGATGATCTGCATGGCCGCCTCGGGCATCAGCGGATCGAGCCGCGTCATCAGCTGGTCGACGGCGTCCTTCACCGGCAGGTACGCGGCGAGCGTGACCAGCGTGAAGAGGAAGGGGAAGAGGGCAAAGACGAAGTAGTACGAGAGCTGCGCAGCGCGGTCGGTGACAGCGTTGTCGGAGACGCGCTTGCCGACCGTCTTGGCGAACTGCCAAAGGCCCGTTTCCGGCAGGATCATCGCGGGGAACTTAAGTCGCGGATACTTTCCGGGCGGCAGGCAGGGGCTTGGTCACATCCGATACAGCCCGCCGACGGCGACTCCAAAGACGATGTGCGCGATCACCACGGACAGCGGCGTGGTCACGCCATAGTGCAGCGCCATCGGCCCGGGCGGCTCGATCTGCCGCAGCTCTGTCGGGCCCTGGTGCAGGCTCGCCATGCGCGGGTGGATGAAGGGCAGGAGTGGAACGACCACCAGCAGGACGACGACGGCATGCACAAGGCCGATGATCGCTCCGCGCAGCGCGCTGGCCTCGCCCGTGGCCCGGAAGATTGCCACGTACAAGAGCGCGAAGAGCTGGCCGTTGAGGAGGTGGGTGAAGAAGCCGATGACCTTCGCCCGATCGCGCCCCTTCGTGAACGCCGCTCCGAGCAGATACGGGATGCTCATCCGGGAAAGATGAAGCTGCTGCGCGCCTGCCTCCAGCGTGGTCAACAGCACGGTCCCCACGAATCCAGCCAACAGCGAGCTCGTCCAGTTCACGGACGCGCCTCCGGCAATTGGGCCCGCGCGCGCTCGGCTTCCCGCTTGCCGCGCTCCAGGCGGTCGCGCAGGGATAATGCGGCATTGATCAGGCCGACGTGCGTGTACGCCTGTGGAAAGTTTCCCAGCGCGGCGCCGCTGGCAGGGTCGATCTCTTCGGCAAAGAGGCCGACGTCGTTCGCGTACCCGAGCAGCGTGTCGAGCTGCTCCTCCGCCTCGGCCGGCGTTCCGCCGCCGAGCGCGAGGTATTCCGCCGCCCAGAAGCTGCAGATCCCGAATGCGCCTTCCCCGGCGGTGAGCCCGCCGTAGTAGCGCCGGAAGAGGCCCGGAGCGATCTCGAGGCGTTCCCGGATCCTGCCCCAGGTGGACCGCATGCGAGGGGCATCCGCAGGGCAATACCGATACCAGGAAAGGAGCAGCAGGCTGGCGTCGACGTCCGCGCCGGCGAGCGTGCGCGTGTAGCTGTGGAGCTGTTCGCTCCAGCCGAGCGTCTCGACCTCTTCGCGGATGCGGTTGCGCGCAGCGGCGAAGACGTCCACATCCGCCTTCGGCACATGCCCTTTGTCCGCCAGCTCGCAGAGGCGGTCGAGGGCTGACCAGCAGAGGACCCGCGAGTGCGTGAACCTGCGCGGCACGTCGCGGACTTCCCAGATCCCCTCGTCGGGCCGGTCGAAGGAGCGCGCAACTTCGCGGCCGAAGGCGCAGAGCATGTTCGCGGTGGGCCGATCGATCTCGCCTCCGCTGCGGACGAAATGCGCGGCCGCTTCGATGACTTCGCCGTACGTGTCGAGCTGGACCTGCCCCGTGGCGGCATTGCCGATCCGCACCGGCCTTGCGCCTCCGTACCCCCTGAGGTGCTCGAGCGCCGTCTCCCGGCCGGGGCGCCGCCCATACAGGTCGTAGAGCACGTGCAGCTCCGGCAGCGACAAGCTGGTCGCCGTCAGCAGCCAGCTCATGAAGTTCTCCGCCTCCTCGCTGTGCCCGAGGCCGAACAGGGCGCGGGCGGTGAGCGCCGCGTCGCGCAGCCAGCAGAAGCGATAGTCCCAGTTGAGGTCGCCGCCGGGGCGCTCCGGGAGCGAAGTGGTTGGCGCCGCGACGATGGCGCCGGAGGGTGAATACTGCAGCAGCTTGAGCACCAGGGCGCTTCGGACCACCAGGTCCCGGGCGGGCCCGTCGTACTTCGTGCGCGCCGCCCACTCTTGCCAAAGTCGCAGCGCGCGCTCGAGCACTGCCACGCTCCGGTGGCGAGTGGGCGGCGGGAGCACGGCCGGGGCACCGCAGGCATAGGTGAGCGAGAAATGGATCTGTTCGCCTCCGCGAAGCCTGACGCGCGCGCGGCCTTCCGCTCCGAGCGGAGCGTCGGTGAGCAGAGTGACGATCGCGTCGCCACCGCAATCGACGTGCAAGCCGAGCTTTCCCATCGAGCGGATGGGCGCCTTGCGCCTGCCGTAGTCCGGGCGCGGATCGAACACGATCTCGACCTCGACCTCGCCGCGCTCGCAGCGGGCGATCCGGACCACTTCGTGGCCGGGGTGCATGCTCCGTGCCGAGTCGAACCGCGACAGCACCGGCATGAAATCGGTGAGCGCGAGCTCGCCCGAAGCGGTCTGAAAGCGCGTCTCGAGCACATTGGTCTCTCCGAGGTACGCCCGGGTGGAACGAAAGGGCACCCCCGGCGCGACGGAGAACCGGCCGCCGCGCTCCTCGTCGAGGATGGCGGCGAAGATCGACGGGCTGTCGAAGCGCGGCCAGCACAGCCAGTCCAGAGAGCCCGCCCGCGAAATCAACGCCGCGGAACGGCCGTCGCCGACGATGGCATAGTCGGCGATCGGCGTCGTCACGCCGACGCCCGCGCCCGCCGCGCATCGCCGCGAGCGAGCAGGACGGCCTCGTCGAACCAGAGCGCGTGACCGAGGCGGGCGAGCGCCTCCGCGTGAATTCCGAGCCGCACCGCCAGCCCGATCAGGTCGGCCATCTGCAGGGCCGCCTCGCGCCGTCCCGCCAACGCCCGTTCGAAGAGACCGCGGACGGCGGCGAGGAACGGCGGGCGAACGGCCTCGAGGTCGATGCGCGCTCCGAGCCGGCGCGCCAGCTGCGACAGGCCGTCGAGCTCTTCCTGGGCCTGGGACGGTTCGAGCTTGCCCGCCGCCAGGCGCCGGGCGGCGTCCACGGCTTCGTGCGTGACCGCCACGTCGGCAGCCACCTGCAGGGGACGGGGCACCGGCGAATCGATCTCGCGGAGGAAGTCGATCAGCCGCCGGTTCGCCTCGTAGATCTGGAGGTAGTCGCTCTCGTACCGCGCCATCGTTTCCCGCAACAGCCGCCCTGCAACCTCGCGGCGCTCGTCGAGGAAGAGGTCGCGCAGGGTGTACTCGCGGCCAGGGAACTCGCGGTCGATCTCGCGCGACACCTGCGCCAGCGAAAGCCGGTCGAACGACTCGAACAGGCGGTGCTCGGAGCGCGTGAACTTCTCGGGGTCGTAGGGACGGACGCCGCAGCGGAAGTCGGCGCCGGAGAAGTGCAGGACGCAGGTACTGAGATCGATCTGCTCTTGCGTGATCAAGCTCCGTACCTCGATGCGCGCGACGGAAAGCGCCGCCGTCCCGGCGTCCTCGCGGCGGCGGAAGCTGGTCTGGACCTCGTGGCAGAAGATGCGGGCCCTGCGAGGAAAGTCCTCCACCAGGCCGGCGATGGCGTAGTGAGCCGCCACCGTGTCCAGGCTGGCGATGGAAGGCTGCACCTCCTGCTCGTAGACGCGGCGGGCGTCGCCGCGCTCCGGAATGTTGGACGGCGCCTGCTCGAGCGACGCTTTGAAGGACGCCTCCAGCTCCGCGCCGCAGGCTTCCCGGGCAAGCTGCAGCGCACGGGCAGCGTACTTCAGGATCTGCACCGTCTCCAGCCCCGACACTTCGGCGAAGAACCAGCCGCAGCTCGTGTACATGAGCATCGCCTGCCGCTGCATCTCCAGCAGCTGGAGCGCCTTGATCCGCTCCAGAGCGCCCAGGTCCCGGGCCGCATGTCGGGCGACGAAAGCCGCTGCGTTCTTGCGCTCTGGATCGAGGATCACCTCGATGAACTCGTCGCGCGCGAGCCAGGGGTCGCGCAGGAGCCGTCCCGCTTCGCGCTCGTAGAGCACCGCGAGCTCGTCGCGGAGGATGTCGAGCGCGGCGCGGAGCGGGGCGCGCCAGTGCTGCCGCCATCCGGATCTTCCGCTTGTCGAGCAGCCGCAGTCGCTGCGCCAGCGCTCGATTCCGTGCGCGCAGCTCCAGGAGGACCCGTCGAAGATCTCCGCCTCGTGAGCGGGGGGGAACAGCTCCAGCGCCTGCGCCAGGTTCACCAGCTGGATGTCCCCGCGCTTGGAGAGCTTGCGGATCGCCGCAGCGACCACCTCGTCGCCGCCCTTGCGGTGGTGGCCGAACGTCTCACCGTCGACGGCGATCGGTAGCACCTCGTCGTGCTTGCGACCTTCGGAGAAGCCGGCCTCGACCCTCGCCATGAGGTCCTCGCCGCTGCCCAGCGCCTCGCCGAACGCCACCGCGCGCGCGATGGGCCCGTCGTAGAAGAACACCGGAAAATGCGCCCCGGAAGGGAGAGGGATGAGGTATGGCCGCGTCGGATCGAATCGCGCCCCGGCGGCTTCCAGCCACTCGTCGCCCGGGGCCCGCACCCTGCGGCACTGGTACGGCGACAGCACGGTGAACCGGATGCCCTCCTCGTGGAGCGCCTGCAGCGTGCGCAGGTCGGCAGCCGTTTCCGGCAGCCACATCCCTTCCGGCTGGCGTCGAAACCGGTGGCGGAAGTCGCCGACGCCCCAGCGGATCTGCGTGCGCAGGTCGCGCTCGTTGCAGAGCGGGAGGATGGCGTGGTTGTATCCTTGGGCAATGGCGTTGCCGTGCCCCCGTTCCTGGACGCTGCGGACGTCGGCGTCGAGGACGGCGCGGTAGACCTCCGGAGCCTGCCGCTCGAGCCAGGCGAGCAGGGTGGGCCCGAAGTTGAAGGACAGATGGACGTAGTTGTTGACGATGTCGCAGATGCGGCCGCCCTGTGCCTTCAGCCGGGCGGCGCCATTCGGGCCGTAACATTCCGCCGCGATGCGCTCGTTCCAGTCATGGAAGGGAGCGGCGGAGTCCTGGACCTCCACTTCCTCGATCCAGGGGTTCTCCCGCGGCGGCTGATAGAAATGTCCGTGCAGGCATACGGCTCGTTTCATGGTGCGAACGTAGACACTAGGCGCTCAACGGACGAGCAGGGCGGCGAGGAAGCGTTCAGTCGCGCGGGAATTTGCGTACCGCATGTGCAGTCCTCAACTTTCCGCGACGGACCAAAGAGGAGGCGCGCCGTGAACGCGATTGAGCTCTTGAGGACGCAGCACGAAGAAGCGAAGGGGTTGTTCAAGAAGATCGAGAAGGCAGAGGACGACGAGAAGCTGGACCTCTTCGAACAGCTCGCGGACGCGCTCGCGGTGCACGCGACCATCGAGGAGAAGCAGTTCTATCCAGCGACGAAGAACGCGCGCACGGAGGAGCTGCTGCAGGAGGCGGTGGAAGAGCACCTCGCCGCGAAGCGGCTGATCGCGGACCTGCTCGAGATGTCCGTCGACGACCCGCAGTTCGACGCCAAGGTGGCGGTGCTGAAGGAGAACGTCGAGCACCACATCGAGGAAGAGGAGGAGGAGCTCTTCCCCAAGGTGAAGAAGATGCTGAAGGAGGAGGAGCTCGAGGATCTCGGCGTCGTGATGGAGGACATGGCCGAAGACCTCAAGGCTGCCGGCGCCCCGCGCGAGTCCGTGCCCGCGGAGACCGGATCGGCGGCGCCCCTGGAGTAGTCTGCCCGGTGAGTGATCGTCGAATCGGAGCAGGGCCTCTACTGCCCTGAAGGCGGGTTCCACCTCGATCCGCTCCTGCCAGTGGAGCGCGCGGTGCTCACGCATGCGCACGGCGACCACGCGCGCGCGGGGTCCGCCTCCTATCTCTGTACTCCCGAGACCGCCGCCCTGCTGCGCCGCCGGCTGGAGGGTGCCCGCGTCGAGACGCTGCGCTACGGCGAGCGGCGGACGATCGGTGGGGTGACGCTTTCGCTGCATCCCGCCGGGCACATGCTGGGAAGCGCGCAGGCGCGAATCGAGGGCCACTCGGGCATCTGGGTCCTTTCCGGAGATTACAAGCGGGAGCCGGATCCGACCTGCGCTGCGTTCGAGCCGTTGCGCTGCGACGTCTTCATCACCGAGGCGACGTACGCGCTCCCCCTGTTCCGCTGGGACGAGCCCACCTCCGTCGCGCGCGAGATCGTGGCCTGGTGGCAGGGCAACGCGAAGAAGACGTCGATCCTGTTCTGCTACGCGCTGGGCAAGGCGCAGCGTCTGTTGGCGGAGATCGCGCGCATCGACGATCGGCCGGTCTGGGTGCACGGGATGGTCGAGCCGTTCGCACAGGTCTATCGCGAGCAAGGCGTCCGGCTGGCGGAGACGCGGCACGTCGGCGATGAGCGCGGCCTGTTGGGAGAGCTGGTCCTCGCGCCAATCACTGCACGGGGAACGCCCTGGATGAAGCGGTTCCGCAGCTTCGAGCAGGCGTTCGCCTCCGGCCTGCTGCGGATTCGCGGCACCCGGCGGCGACGGGGCTTCGATCGCGGGTTCGTCCTTTCCGATCATGCGGACTGGCCGGGCCTGCTCCGCACCATCCGCGAAACCGGCGCGGAACGGGTCTACGCCATGCATGGGCATCGGGAGGCGCTGGTGCGTTACCTGCGGGAGCTCGCGGCGATCGAAGCCGCTCCCATCGGCGTCGCGCAGCCCGCCGATCCGGAGGGGGACTGATCCCCTTGCGCAACTTCGCCGCCCTCTACGACGCCCTCGACTCGACTACTTCGACCAACGCGAAGGTGGTGGCGATGCAGGCCTACTTTGCGCAGGCCCCCGCCGCCGACGCCGCCTGGGCGCTGTATTTTCTCACCGGCGGACGCCTGAAGCGGCTGATCGCGCCCAGGCTTCTGGCTGCCTGGGGCTGCGAGCGCGCGCGCGTCCCCGGTTGGCTGTTCGAGGAATCATTCGGCGTCGCCGGAGATCTCGCGGAAACGATCGCGTTGCTCGTCGACACCGAGCGCGGCGGCCGGACGGCGAGCCGCGAGCCGCCGGCGCTCTCGCGCCTGATCGAGGACCGGCTCCTCCCGCTCCGCGAAGCGACGGAAGATGAGAAGCGACACGCTGTGCTGGAGCTGTGGGAGGCCCTGGACCGCCGGGAGATCTTCCTTCTCGACAAGCTGCTCACCGGGGAGCTGCGGGTCGGGGTTTCCGGCACGCTCGCCATCCGCGCTCTCGCCCAGCATGCGGGACTGCCGCCCGCCACCGTCGCCCACCGGCTGATGGGTGCCTGGCAGCCGTCCGCCGATGCATTCGCCGCGCTGATTGCGCCGGAGACGGGTTCGGTGGACGTCTCGCGGCCCTATCCATTCTTTCTCGCCTCCCAGCTCGAGGACGATCCCGAGACGCTCGGCGATCCCGCCGAATGGCTGGTGGAATGGAAGTGGGACGGCATCCGCGCCCAGATCGTCCGCCGATCGGGAGGCGTCTTCCTCTGGTCGCGAGGCGAGGAGCTGATCACCGATCGCTTCCCCGACCTCTCCGGCGTCTGGGCGACGCTGCCGGAAGGCACCGTCCTGGACGGCGAAGTGCTTGCATTCTCCGGCGGTGCACCGATGCCGTTTTCCGTCCTCCAACGCCGCATCGGCCGGCAGAAGCTGTCGCCGAAAATCCTCGCCGAGGCTCCCGCGGCGTTCATGGCGTACGACGTGCTCGAGGTCGGTGGCTCCGACGTGCGCAGCCGGGCCCTGCGCGAGCGGCGCGAGCAGCTCGCCAGCCTCGTCCAGGGGCGCAGTGACCGTCTGTCGCTCTCCGCCGCGGTGGAAGGACGAAGCTGGGCGGAGCTGCGCGAGCTTCGCAAACAGGCGCGGGAGCGCGGCGTGGAAGGACTCATGCTCAAGCGCTGGATCTCTCCGTACCGGCACGGCCGCCCGCGGGGCGACTGGTGGAAGTGGAAGATCGAGCCGTACGCGATCGACGCGGTGCTGGTCTACGCGCAGCCCGGCCACGGCCGCCGGGCAACGCTGATGACCGACCTCACGTTCGCGCTCTGGGACGGCGGCGAGCTGGTGCCGGTGGCCAAGGCGTACTCCGGCCTTACCGACGAGGAAATCGATCGCCTCGACCGCTGGATCCGCCAGCACGCCCTCGAGCGGTTCGGACCTGTGCGCGCGGTCGAGCCGGTGCACGTGTTCGAGCTGCACTTCGAGGGAATCGCCGAGAGCACCCGCCACCGCAGCGGAGTCGCCGTCCGTTTCCCCCGCATCGCCCGCTGGCGGACCGACAAGAAGCCGGCGGACGCCGACACACTGCAGACCCTGCGAGCGATGATCCGGGCTCCAAAATAGCCGTCAGATCAGCCGGCCGAGCGGGCCGAGATCGAGGTTCAGGTCCTCCGGCTTCAGCCCGAACCGGCGCGCCAGGTCGTGCACGGTCTCCTCCAGCCGCATCAGCGCCAGGCCGATGGCTTCGGTCTCTTCCGCAGTGAGGGTCCCCGCTTCCATCCTTCGGATGGCCTGCTTCTCCAGAAGCTTGCGCAAGAACTCGATCAGCGCGAGCACGAGACGGGCGACCGACTTCTGTACGTCCTTCGGGTCGGCGTTCCAGCGGGGCGCCTTTTCCGCCCTGCGCTCCACTTCCTTGCGCAGCGCTTCCAGCTCGCGCACCTGCATGGCGACGACGTCCTTCTTCACGGGAGAAGCTCCGGCGCGAACGACCACGCGGGCCAAGGCCCGGTCGCGCTGATTCGCAGCGGCTCGATCCGGGCGGTTTCGACGGCGCGCAGGTACTGCGCGGAGCAGCCGCGGTCGATCAAGTGGTAGACGCTCGCGACCAGACGGGGCTCCGCATGCGCCTCGACCCGCTCGGCCCGGATGAGATCCCCCAGCGCCGTCCGCAGCGGCTCGAGCTCCGGCAGCGCTTTTGCCCGACGGCGCTCGTGGAGGTATCTGGTCCCCGGACCACCCGGCGCGCGAAGGGTCGGCAACGTCCCGTACACGCGCAGCGTCATCTGCTCGCGCCCGCGCACCAGCCGGAGGGCCTCCGCGAGCTCGGTCTCCCGCCCCGCGATCGCCTCGACGAGAGATGCCTCGTCGAGGGCCGTTGCGCCGAACCGCGCGGGCAGACAGGCCTGCGCCGTCTCGGCGATCCGGCGCACCGCGGCTTCATGCGCGCGCAGCGCGTCGGCGGACAGGTCCGGAGGAGCATCGCCGCACACCAACTCGAGGTCGTCCCTTGCGATCACGCGCAGCGGCTCTCCGCGCGCTCCCGACAGGCCGCGAGCTGCTCCCAGCGCGATCGCGTATACCCCGATCACTTTCCCGCCCGTGCGGGCAGCAGCCGATCCGCTGCGCAGAGCAGGGCGTTCAGTCGAAGGTAGACCAGGTCCACTCCGGCGACGCCCAGGATCACCTCTCCCCGCAGCATCACGCCTTTGTTCAGCACGTGATCGATGATCTCCAAGAGCGATGCGTCCGCGCCGTCGACGATGTCCTCCGCCGCGGAGCGCTCCCGCTTCTTCATTTCGGCTCCGGGTCGGTCACGAAGGTATATGCGGGCCAAGGCCCGGTGAGCGTGAGCTGGTAGTCGCGCCCGGCGAGCTTCCTGGTCTCGGTGCGGACCGCGGCCTGGAAAGCTTTCGTCTTCGTCCGCGGGACCAGGAAGGCGGCGTCGAGCAGCACCCGCTTGCCGATCTCGCCCGGGGGCGGCGGCCGGCGGCGAGCGTCCTCCGCCTTCGCCGCGACGCGTTCGAAGACTTCGTCGGCGCGGTTCCGGGCATGCTCGATCACCTCGCGCGCAGCATCGTGCTCCTTCTTCCTCCGCAGCAGGAACGCGGTCCCCGGGGCGTCGGAGGCGACCGTCTGCGCGTCTTCGCGCGCGCGGCGCAGGGCGGCCACCTCGTCGAGCAGCACCCGCAGCCCCCACTCCTCGCGCCCGCCGATTCGCTCGATCAGCCGATCGATGCGCTTGCGCTGACCTTTGACGTGCTCCAGCGCCCGCTCGTCGGTGCGAAAGAGCGTGAAGAGCTTCATCGGGACCACGGCGGTTCCGTTCTTCGCCAGGTGCTCGACGATGGCCTCGTGGGGAACGGCTACGGACGACACCCAGGCGAGGTCCTTCAGGCCGCGCTCGATCGCCTTCTCGCCGTATTGCCCGAGCGGAGCGTCCGCCGCAACCAGCCAGAGGCCGTCTCCGGCGTCGATCGCACGCGGGCGCCCGGCGCCCGGCAGCCCTGCCGGAGCATCGCGCAAGGATGGCTCCCTGGGCGAGTGCACGAGGCAGTAGAGATAGGTGGCGGTGCTCATTCCATTCTCTTCCAGGTCCGTGCGAAGCGCGCCAGCGCAGCGGCGCCCTGCGGCGCGGGTGCGATCCGCGGGGCCGCCAGCATAGCGCAGCCCCGGCAGATCCGACGAAGCCTCTCGATTTCCCGCTCTTCGTCGGCCGCTGCCCGGTTGCAGCGGGAGCAGCCCTGTGGGGTCCGCGCATTCACCAGCAAGGCGGGCGCGGCAATGCGCAGCTTCTTGAGATTTGTCAGAAGGCGGGCTGTCTCCAGGCGGGGAAGTGCCGCGCCCCGGGTCACCGGAACGAACCGGCAGCGGGCCGGATCCTGCAAGAGCTCCTGCAGCTCGCGAAGCTCGCGCGCGGTGTCGGTCAGGTCGCGTGCCAGATCGCCGAGGCCGGTGACACGGCGGTACTTGAGCTGGATCTGGAGCAGAACCTGGACCCATTCGCGCGCCTTCGCCGAGAGCTCGAGCAGCCGCAACGCATGTCCGGTGGGGGCTGTGTCCACCACCACCAGGCGGTAGCCCTGCAGCGCCTCGATGACGGCGAGAAGCGCGAGCACTTCGTCGAGGCCCGGCGGGCTCAGATCGATCAGGTCCTCCATCACCGCCCGGTCATACGGCGCGTCGAAGGATGAGCCGCCGCGAAGCGTCGCAAACAGCTCCTCGACGGCGGCCCGATACTGTCCCCGCCGCCGTTCGAACATGCGCCCGGCGTCGAGCTCGCGCGCCCGGAGACCCGGCTCGACTTCGAGCTCGGCGTCGCCCACCGGCATCTGCAACACGTCGGCGAGGGAATGTGCGGGATCGGTGGACAGCAGCAGCACGGGACCGCCGCGCCGGGCGATGGAAATGGCAGCCGCGGAGGCCACCGTGGTCTTCCCCACCCCGCCCTTGCCGCCGAAGAACAGGAGCCGGATCCCGGCCGGCGCCAGCTCGTCGAGCGCTGCGAGGAACGGCTCTTGCGCTTCGGGAGCCTTCCTGCCGTCACTCTTCAGGGGATCCGACCGGATCGCATCGCGCCGCAGGGGCTTTTCCAGCGCCCGGCCCAGGCGAGCGAGATCGTGCAGCCCGCGCGGCTCGTGATCCTCTTCCGGGACGCCGTACAAAGGGCCTCCGAGGCCGCGCGCCGCTTCGACCATTCGGGCCTCCTCTGCGCGGCGCGCGGCGCAGAGCCGGCAGCGCCGGTCGGGCCGCGGCGTGAGTCGGTTGACGATGACCCGCGCGACCCGCATGCCGGCCTCGTGAAGAGCGGAAACGCCATCCCGCGACTCGGCCAGCGAGAGCGGTTCCGCGACGGTGATCCAATGGACCTCCGCGTCGTCCGACTCGAGCAGGGCCCGAAGCGACGCCGCTTCCTCCCGCAGCTCGTCGATCACGGTGTCTTCAGCGTCGCGCCGGACGCTGCCGCGCAGCGATCGCGCCATCGCGCGGTGCTTGCCCTGCAGATCGTCGAGCACCTCGGCGAGCTTCGCCAAGGTCGCGGGCATGGCCAGCAGCCGGAGGGTGTGGCCCGTCGGCGCCGTATCCACCACGACTTCCTCGAATCCACGCGCCAGCCGGCGCAGCTCCACCAACCCCACCAGCTCGTCGACGCCGGGCAGCGAAAGGCGGAACAGGGAATCGATGTCTTCGTCGTCGAGATACGTGCCGCGCGACGCGATCACCCGGAACGACCGCGCGCGGGCGCGGAGCCAGCGCGACAGCGCCCGGTCCGCGTCCAGCTGGACCGCGAACAGATTGCCGCGCATCCGGCGCGGCGACGCGGAGAGTCGCGCGTCCAGCGCGTCGGCGAGGGAATGGGCAGGATCGGTCGACACCACGAGGGTGCGCGCCCTTCGCCGCGACAGCGCGATCGCGGCGGCGGAGGCGCAGGTCGTCTTCCCCACGCCGCCCTTGCCCGCGTAGAAGCGGAACATCACTCGTGCTCGAAGTCCGCCGTCGCCTCGACCCCGGTGACCTTGAAGTCGCCGGGCTTCATGGGCTGGCCCGCCTCGCCGAGCTGGCGCGCGCGGATCTCGCGCAGCCGCGCCAGCACGTCGGCTTCGAAGCGGGCGAACTCCTCCTGCGTCAGCTCGCCCAACTCGAGCCGCATCTGGGCAGCGAGTAGCTCTTCGCGCAGGCGGGAATCGTCGTTCAGCTCGGCATCGACCGCCGCGGCGATCTTGCCGAGCACGAAACGGATTCCCCCGACCAGCATGCGGTCGACGATCAGCAAACCGGCTACTTCTCCTTCGCCCGCTCGAGCTTCAGGCGGATGTTGACGAAGTTGTACGGCGGCCACGGTCCCGTGTACTTGAAGGTCAGCTTGTCGAAGCGGGCGCCGATCTCCTTCACCCGCTGGTCGAACGCCTGCTCCTTGTCGCGCGAGACCAGGAAGGCGGCGTTCATGATCATCTTGTCGCCGATGGGCTTGTTGGCGCGGGAGGCGACGGCGACGTCGCGCAGGGCCTCGAAGATCTCCGCCACGTACTTCTCCGAGTGCGCCTGCAGCGCGGCATCCACCAGCCGCCCGTACTGCATGCGCGCGAAGTAGGTGGAGCCCTTCTGAGCCGAGATCTCCTGCTTCAGGCGCCGCACGTCCTCGTCCTGGTTCTCGATCTCGCGCACCATCACGTCGCGGTCCCAGAGGATCTTGAGGCCGAACTCGAGCTTGTCCTGCATCTTGTCGAGCACGTCGTGGAAGGCATCGTAGGCGGAGCGGAGCAGCTCGACGATGTCGTCGCGCGTCTTGAACACGGTGCCGAAGCTCATCGGGATCACTGTGTGCTTGCGCATCACCGTCTCGTTGACCCGCTCGTGGGCGAGCACGTTCTCCCGGGTGGGGTCGTGCACCTCGATGGGCGTGTCGCTCACCACCGCGGCGATGTCGCGGTAGTTCACGGTGTGCACTTCGGCAGGGTCGGCGCCGATCCCCAGGGGGCCGAAGCGAAGCGGTTCGGTCGCCTGGATGATGCAGTAGACATACTTGCCGCGGCCGTCGGACTGCTGCCGCAGGTTGCCGTTGCCGTTCTGCGGCTCCGCGCGCGGCGGAGTGCTCTTCGCTCGCGCCGCGGCGGGCGCCTTTCCTGCCTTCTTCGCGGCAGGCAGCGCCTTCTTTGCGGCCCTCTTCGTCTTCTCGACTGACGGCATGACTTACCTGGCTCCCTTCGCCTTTCCGGGTGCTGACTTCCCACCCTCCAGCATCCTGCGGATCTCGGCGACCAACTGGTCCGGCAGGCACGGCTTGGCGAGGAACGAGTCGCAACCCGCTTCCTTCGCGCCCTTGGAATGCCCGGCAAGCGCGTGTCCCGTCAGCGCCACGATCGGGATCCGGCGGGTTCGCTCGTCGGCCTTCAGCTGCCGGGTCGCTTCCCAGCCGTCCATCACCGGCAGGGAAAGGTCCATGATGATGATGTCCGGCAGCCGCTCGTGCGCGGCCTCGACGGCCTCGATTCCGTTCTTCGCCTCGATGACTTCATATCCCGAGAACGCGAGGTACTCGGAGTACATCTCGCGGTTGTCGGCAAAGTCGTCGACCACCAGCACGATCGACTTGCGCCGGGATGCGCCAGCCGCGGTCATCGCTTCCCCCTGCGCGGGATCACGAGCGTGAAGCTGGAGCCCGCGCCGACGTTCGAGACGAGCTCGATGCGTCCATCCAGCATCTTCGCCAGGCGGCGGCAGATGGCAAGCCCGAGGCCCGCGCCCCCGTATTCGCGGGTCACCGAATTGTCCGCCTGCCGGAAGTCCTCGAATACCCTGTCGTGATCTTGCGGCGCAATGCCGATGCCGGTGTCCTCCACCGCGATGCGCACCTCGCGCCGCTCCTCGTCGCCGCGCACGATCACCTTGACGTGCCCGAGCGGAGTGAACTTGATGGCGTTGGTGAGCAGGTTGAGGACGATCTGCTTCACCTTCTGCCGATCGGACCAGGCCGGCTGGAGCCCGGGCTGCAAGTCCGTGAGCACCTGCAGCCGCGCCTTCTGGATCAGAGGCTCGACCTCGGCGAGAAGCTCTCCGACCAGGGCGGCCATCTCGACCTCCTCGAGGTGGAGCGGCATCTTTCCTGCCTCGATGCGGCTGATGTCGAGGATGTCGTTGATGATGGAGAGCAGGTGGCGGGCGTTGGAGTCCACCCGCAACATCTTGTTCTTCTGCGGGGGAGACATGTCGCCCGAGACACCCTGAAGCAGCATGCTGGTGTAACCGAGGATGGCATTGAGGGGCGTGCGGAACTCGTGCGACATGTTGGCGAGGAACTGGCTCTTGAGCTGGGAGGCCTGCTCCAGCTCGAAATGCTGCCGCTGCAACAGCTCGTTGCGCCGCACCAGCTCGCCGGTGGCCTCGCGGACCTTCTCTTCCAGCTGCTCGCTGGCGGCCTTGACCTGCTCGTACAGGCGGGCCTTCTCCAGCGCCTCGGTGCGATCGTGGAGGATGGTGACCACGGCCGTGACCTCCCCGTGCTCGCTGAGCACCTTGCCCGCCACCGCTTCCACCGGCAGCGCCTGCAACGTGGAGGGATCGATGAGGGAGATCTCGCCGCGCCAACGCAGCCCCTTGCCGGTGAGGAACAGGTTGGAGACGAAGGAGGAGAAGTGGGCGTCGTTGCTGCGCACGGCGCGCTCCGCCTCCGCGGTCTCGTCCGATTCCGGGGCCGTGAACAGGCGCTCGGCGGGCGAGTTCATCAGCAGGATCTTTCCCGACGGATCGGTGACGAGGATGGGGTCGGCGACCGAATCGATGATCAGGTCCAGCCGGTCGCGCTCGGCGCGCACGTCCGCTTCCGCCACCTTCAGACGCCGGTAGTTCTCCTCGATCTGCTCGGTGGCGGCGCGCAGGTCCGTGACGTTCCGCAGGATGGAGACCACGCAGGTCCCCTCGCGCGGGTGCTGCACCACCGACGAAAGCAGCTCGAAGAGGAGGTCGGATCCCTCGGAGGGTGAAACCAGCAGCAGCTCGCGCCGGGTCGCGCCCGACTCGATCGCCTGCTGCGAGAGCGCCGCAGAGAAGAGCATGTTGTTCAGCGCCACCGCGCGATGCCGGCCCTCGCTCTCTCCCTCCTTGGTGGAGAAGAGCGCGTCCGCCCGCGCGTTCGAGATGATCATCCGGCCTTCCGGCTCGGTGAGCAGGATGGGATCCGGCGAGGCGTTGATGATGTTCAGCAAGAGCTCGCGCTCGCGCTGCAGCCGGTGCTCGCTTTCGAGGATGGCCGCGGTGGCGCGCAGGCGAGCGATCTTCTGTCCGAGCAGCTCGGCCGCCCACTTCGCTTCCGGCTCGCAGCGAGCGGGACTCACGAGCAAAAGGCCCTGCCGCGCTTCCCGTTTCTCGGAGAGCGGAAGCGGGATGGCGACGAAGTCGCCCCGCCATGGATCAGCCCCGTTGCGCCGGCCTTCCTTGCCGATCATCACCGCCTCGCGGCCCGCGAGCGCGAATACGAGGGGATGCTCGGGGTTCTCCATCGCGAGATGCAGGGTCTCGATCTGTCCCGCGGGGACGCCGCTCGCCGCGACGTGCTGCACGGTCCCCGACCCGGCCTCGATCAGCGCGCAGACGGCTTTGCGGGCGCCGATGCGCTCCGCCAGCCAGTCGACCGTCGCGCGCGCGCATTCCACCGGCTCCTCGCTGAAGAGCAGAAGCTCCGCCAACGCAAGCCTCGCCGCCGACGCCGCCTCGCGCGGCGTCTCGGTGCCGGAGCGTGACTGCGTCGGGACCGCTGCCCCCATCGATTACTCGGTGCGCCGCCGCCGCCGCTCGGTGACGCCGGACGCGGAGGCAAGCTGTGCCTTGAGCGATGCGTTCTCGGCGAGCAGCGCTTCGTGCGTCTTGCTGTCGATCCCCTTCGGGGCGATGGCAGGCGCCTGGCCTACCGCCTCGGAGTACTTGAGGTAGGTGTCGATCGACGCGACGACCACGCGCGCTTCCACGGTGATCAGGTCGATGCCGACGAGCGAGACGCGAACCCAGGCGTCGATGACGATGCCCTTGTCCAGTACGCGATCGAGGACGTCGATGAGACTGGTACCGCCCGAAGCTCTTTCAACCGGCATTGTCTCGCTCCTTCTCGTCTACGTCCTGTTGCGCGCGGCGCGCTTCGCCGCTGGGGTCGAGCGCGTCAGGGATTCGACCTTGCGCTCGAGCAGCCGCACCTGCTCGCGAAGCTGCTCTCGCTCCAGCTCGACTTGCTTGCGCCCGGGAGCGAGGTGCTGGTCGTAACGCCACCAGTCGAGGCCGATCTGCTGCGCCTTGTCGATGGAACAGATGATCAGCCGCACGCGGATCGTCAGCAATTCGACTTCCGCGAGCGACACCTTGATGTCGCCGGCGATCACCAGCCCTTTGTCCAGGACGCGGTCGAGGACGTCGACGAGGCCGCTGCTGCTTCGTACAGGCTGAAGTTCGGATCCCATGGGCGCATTCCCTTGTAGATCGATGACCGGGCCTTGGAGCAAGCCGTCAACAATACCGACAGTAAAATGGACAGCCCTGCGTTTGTTCGTGAACACTTCGGCAATTCCGTCCGTTCCAGGCGGCTGTAGCGCATGGTCTTACATGCACCGACACGGGCAGGATCGGTGATCGTCGGCTACCAGGACTGGCGCGATCTGCTCTTCATCCATTGGCGCGTCCCGGCGGCGGAGATCGCGCCGCTCGTGCACCCGCGCCTCTCCGTCGACGAACGGGACGGCACCGGCTGGGTCTCCATGACGCCGTTCACGCTGCGCAACGGGCGACTGCGGGGGTTGCCACCGTTGCCCGATTTCCACGAGCTGAACTTCCGTACCTACGTGACGCATCCACGGCACGGGCCGGGGATCTGGTTCTTCAGCCTGGATGCCGCGAACGGGCTCGCCGTCGCCGCAGCGCGGCTCTCGGTGCGGTTGCCCTATTTTCCAGCGCGTATGGAGCGGGGCGAGGGCTGGTATCGCAGCGAGCGGACCATGGGCCGCGGCCGATTCGAAGCACGCTTCTCGATCGGACCGGGTCGCGGACGCGCGGCGCCGGGCTCATTGGAGGCATTCCTGGTCGAGCGATACCGGCTGTACTCGCGCGCCCTAGGGCCCGTGCTCTGGCATGGCCCGGTGCGCCACGAGCCGTGGTCCCTCGCCGACGCGGACGTCGCAGAGCTGAACGAGGATCTTTCGGCCGCCGCGGGGATGCGCCCGCTCGGTCGCCCTCACTCCTGCCAATGGTCCCCTGGCGTCTCGGTGGCGTTCGAGCACTTCCGACCCGTATAGCCTTGCGAATGTACGGGCGGCATCCATTTTCGATAGATGGAGGACGTGCCACGCGAGAGCTGGTTCCGTGCATTCGCCTGCGCCGTGGCGAACGCCGTCGGCACGCACTGGGCGTTCTTGACCGCGTTCGCCGTCGTTCTCGTCTGGTTGGTGACAGGGCCTCTGTTCAACTTCTCCGACTCCTGGCAGCTCGTCATCAACACGGGCACGACCATCGTCACGTTCCTGATGGTGTTCCTCATCCAGGCCACGCAGAACCGCGACGGCAAGGCGATCCAGCTCAAGCTCGACGAGCTGATCCGGGCGCAGCAGTCCGCGCGGAACGTCTTCGCCGATCTCGAGCATGCGACCGAGGACGAGCTGCGCGAATTCGAGGCGGAGTTCAAGGCGCTTCGCGCGCGAGGCCTTACCCAGAAGAAAGCCGCCCGCGCCGCCGCGGCCAAGGCAACGCAAGACTGACGCACGTGCGTTTTGTGTACCTGCGTTCTCCCGCCGCCGACGGCGTCACAGAGAACGGGTAAACACTCAAAGAGTCAGTGCTGGAGGAGCGGCGCAATATGTCGGAGGTCGCGGATGAGGAGGTCCATTTCGCGATGGCGAGTCTCTTCATCCGGCGCTCGCAGAATCGACGAGGGATGAACGGTGGCCATGATGGCGCGCACCAGCTCGTGTTGCAGGATCTCGCCGCGCATCTGCGTGACCTTGAACGACTTCCCCAGCAGCGCCTGCGCCGCCGTCGCGCCGAGACAGACCAGCACGTCCGGTTTCAACACCGCCAGCTCCGCCTCGAGCCATGGGCGGCAGGCGGCGATCTCGCGGGCGTTGGGCTTCTCGTGCAGCCGCCGCTTCCCTCGCGGCGTCCACTTGAAGTGCTTCACGACGTTCGTGACGTACACCAGCTTGCGATCGATTCCAGCTTCCTCGAGGGCGCGATCGAGGAGCTTGCCTGCCGGGCCGACGAACGGGCGCCCGATCTTGTCCTCGCTGTCCCCGGGCTGCTCGCCGAGGAAGATTGCGCGCGCCTCGGAAAGACCCTCACCGAACACGGTCTGGGTGCCGGTCCGATAGAGCGGACAGGCGGTACAGCCGGCGGCGGCCGCCCGCAGCTTGTCGAGGGTCGGGCGTTCTGGCACGAGCGGGGCGGCGGTCTCGAGGACGGCGTGCGCCATGCCGGAAAGCTACGCACCTTCGGGACGTGATCCATCTCGGCACCAGCGGCTTCGTCTACGACGACTGGCGCAACCTCTTCTATCCGAAGGGACTACCGACCAGGCAATGGCTCGACCACTATTCGCGGGTCTTCTCCACGGTCGAGCTGAACGCGACCTTCTACCGGCTGCCGACCGCGAGCACCGTGGACGGCTGGCGCCAAGGAACGCCGCGCGGATTCCGCTTCGCGGCCAAGGGAAGCCGGTACCTCACGCACATGAAGCGCCTGACGGATCCGGGCCCCGGCATCAAGAGGTATTTCGATCTCATCCTCGGGCTCGGAAAGAAGCTCTCCGTCGTCCTCTGGCAGCTGCCGCCGCAGATGAACAAGGCGGACCCCGATCGCCTGGAGCAATTCCTCGAGAAGCTGCCGCAGGGCAGCCTCCGCCACGCCGTGGAGTTTCGCAGTCCGGCCTGGTACGTCGGCGACGTCTGCGAGGTGCTCGAGGCGCACCGGGCCGCGTTCTGCGAGCACGATCTCGTTCGGCTGCGCCCGCCGCGGATCACCGGCGGGTTCCGCTACCTGAGATTTCACGGCGCCACCGGCAAGTATCGCGGCCGATACGGCAAGCGGGCCCTGCGGCCGTTTGCCCGCGACCTGCTGGCGTGGCGCGGCGACGCCTACGTCTACTTCAACAACGACCATTTCGGTCACGCCATCCGCGACGCGCTGGACCTCAGCGATCTGCTCGGCGACCCGCTACACTGCGGCGATGCTGTTCGAGACCCGCGCAGGAGCCGTCCGGCTGCGGTGGAATGACCGCGGCCTCACCGCCATCGAGATGCCCGAGTTGCCGCCGCGCGAGCTCCGCGCCCAGCTCGGCCGCCAGAACGGGAAGGACGCGCCGGAATTCGTGCAGGACGCTGTGCGCCTGCTGAAGCGGCATCTCGCGGGCGAGTCGCAGGACCTCGCCGCCCTGCCGCTCGATCTTTCCGTGCTCGCTCCCTTCCAGCGCTCCGTCTACGAAAAGGTCCGCGCGCTGCCGCCCGGGCGCACGGCAAGCTACGGCGAGATCGCCGCCATGCTGGGAAAACCGGGCGCATCCCGCGCCGTCGGACAGGCCCTGGGGCGCAACCCGTTCCTCGTTGCCGTTCCTTGCCACCGGGTCCTCGCCGCCGGCGGCGCGCCCGGAGGTTTCTCCGCCGAGGGAGGCCTGTTCGCCAAGCAGCGTCTGCTCGCGCTCGAAGGCGTGACGCTGGCCGTCGATCACGGATTGCCGTTCGACCCGCTCGCAGCGGTGGAGCACCTGCGCGCCCGCGATCGGCGCCTGGCGAAGTTCGTCGAAAAGATCGGCCCCTTCCGGCTGCGACCTGCCGAGCTCCAGAGCCCCTTCGAGGCCCTCCTCGAATCGATCGTGTACCAGCAGCTCACGGGCAAGGCGGCGTCGACCATCCTCGCCCGTGTGCTCGCGCTCTTCCACCCGCGGCGCTACCCGCGCGCGCAGGACGTCGCGGAGATCTCCGAAGAGAAGCTGCGCAGCGCTGGCCTCTCGCGATCGAAGGCGGCGGCCCTGAAGGACCTCGCAGCGAAGACGCTCGACGGCACGGTGCCCGGCACGGCGCGGGCGCTGGAGAAGCTTTCGGACGCGGAGATCGTGGAGCGGCTCACGGCGGTGCGGGGGATCGGGCCGTGGACGGTGGAAATGCTGCTCATCTTCCGGCTGGCACGGCCGGACGTGCTCCCGGCGACGGACTACGGAGTGCGGAAGGGTTTTGCCCGCGTGCGCGGGGCGAGCGAGCTTCCCGCTCCCAAGGAGCTCCTCGCCTATGGAGAACGCTGGCGCCCTTACCGCAGCGTCGCGAGCTGGTACCTCTGGCGCGTGCTCGACCTCTGAGAGTCTACCGGCGACGCGCCGGCGCGCGCGCGGCGTTGGCGGCGCGGGACGGGATCGTGTCGACCCGAATGCGGGGATCCTTGGGCTCGACCAGCGGTCCTTCGTAGCGGAGGAAGGCCGCGGGACCCTCGCCGTAGAGCCAGACCCGCTGGTCCGGGGCGGTGACGAAGAGCTTGGCGATGGCCGGGATCTCCGGATGGATCGTGTAGGGGTCCGCGGCGATCGTCCGGCCCGCCATGCTCACCCGTTCGGGACGCCCTCGCGTCACGCTCACCGGCGCGAGGCGCGGCTTCGGCGTGAATGCGACGGCCTTCAAATCGATCTTCCCGCCCGGTGCGAGCTCCGTGCGCAGCGCCTTGATCACCGCCACGAACGCGATGCCCGCGAACGTCTTGCCCGGCACGAGATCGAGATCTTCCTTCCACCGCTTGTGTTGATCGACGCGCGTCGCAACCGCGTGCCCGGTGCGGAAATCGACCTCGTACTGCCGGACCAGAGCGCCGTTCTTTCGCTCCGTCCAGTCCCAGCTCTCCTGCCGCAGCTCGGGCTCGAGGCGGAGCACTGCCCGCTCGACGATGACGCGCCCGTCGGGGAAGTCGTTGCGCGACTCGATGTGGAGCACGCCGCCTTCGACGCGCTGCGCATACCGGCCGTCCGCGATGGTCGCGCCCGATTCGACGTCGACGAGAGCGGTGACCGCCTGCGCGTCGCCCTCCTGAGCGTGAGGAGCGACGGCCAGCAGCACGGCGAGCCACGTGCCCGTCATGCCGGTAAGCTGCGCACGCTACGCCAGATCGAACAGCAGCACCTCGGCGGGATCGAGCCCCTGCAGCGTGAGCACCCGCTCGCCGCTCGCGGAGGCGCCATCCCCCGCGGACAGCTTCTGCCCGTTCAGCTCGATCGATCCGCGCGCCACCTGCACCCACACATGCCTCGATGCGGAAGGCTCGAATGCGACCCGCTCGCCTTTACCCAGGAGCGACCCATAGACGGCCGCGTCCTGGTGGATGGTGACCGAACCCTCGCGCCCGTCGCGCGACGCGAGCAGGCGCAGCTTGCCGCTGCGGTCCTTCGACGCGAACGTCTTCTGTTCGTATCCCGGCTTCACGCCGCGCCGCTCCGGCACGATCCAGATCTGGAGAAAGTGCACCGGCTCCTTGTCCGACGCGTTGAACTCGCTGTGCACGACGCCGGTGCCCGCGCTCATCCGCTGGACATCGCCAGGCCGGATGACGCCTCCTCCGCCCGAGGAGTCCCGGTGCGAGAGGCCGCCCTCGAGCACGTAGCTGAGGATCTCCATGTCCTTGTGCGGATGCGTCCCGAAGCCCTGGCCGGGCTGGACGGTATCGTCGTTGATCACGCGCAGCGCGCGGAAGCCCATCTGGTCGGGGTCGTAGTGGTCGCCGAAAGAAAAGGTGTGCCAGGAGTCGAGCCAGTCGATCTGAGTATGGAAGCGATCTGTGGCTTTGCGTAGGTTGATCACGAGTGGTGGGATGCCCGACTACCCTCTCCGATTCGAAAGCTGGCGGGTGCAGGGACGCGGGTTATCTTTTCGCGGATGATCAAGATCCAGTACTGCAGCTCCTGAGGCTACAAGCCTCGAGCCGTCCGGGCGGCGGCTGCGCTGCAGAAGGAATTGGGGGTCGACGCGGAGTTGGAGGTAGGCGCTCCAGGCTCGTTCATCGTATTGGTCGACGGCGAGCCGGTCGCGGAGAAGCAATCCCTCGGATTCCCAAGTGAGGACGAGATCGTCGCGGCCGTGAGAAAGAAAATCGCCCTTTAAGCCTCGACGGGCGATTGTCCCTGCTTCGCGATTTCCGCGCGGACCTGTTCCATGTCCAGATCGCGCACCTTGCGCAGGATTTCCTCGAGCAGGTTCTGCGGAAGGGAGCCGGGCTGCGCGAAGAGCAGCACCTTGTCGCGGAAGACCATCAGCGTCGGAATGCTGCGGATGTTGAACGCCGCAGACAGCTCCTGCTCTTCGTCGGTGTTGATCTTCGCGAAGACGACATCGGGATTTGCTTCCGCCACCTTCTCGTACACCGGAGCGAACGCCCGGCAGGGCCCACACCAGGGCGCCCACCAGTCGATCAACACGATGCCGCCCTTCCCGATGGTCCCTTGGAAATCGTCCTTGCCGATGGCCACTGCGCCCATGCCGCTCCTCCTCGCCCGGATATGATGCAGGGCGTCAGCGGGAAGGTTCAATCTTCGGGCGGGCCACCGCTGCGCGCCAGGTCCTCGGTCTTGATTCGTGCCGGGTCCATTCCGCGGGCGCGCTTCGTCATCGTCTCCATCAGCTCGTCGAACGAAGGCGGCGTGCCCTTGATGAACCGCAGCGGGTTGATCCGGGCGACCACGAACGCCTTCAGATACGGAGAGGTGAGGCCGCGCTCCTTCAGCTTCTCCACCGCAGCGCCGACCGCGTCGTCCAGCTCGAGCAGCTTCTGCGCTCGCGCCTCGCGTTCGGAGAGCGTGTCGCGCAGGGGCTTGTCGAAATACTGCTCCACCTTCTTCAGCGCCGGCGCATAAGCGCCCCCGGAGAAGCGGCCCTTCTTCTCGTAGGCGAATCCCAGCGTGATCAGAGAGGGCTCCTCGAACTCCAGTCCGAAGTCGCTCTCCTTGCGGCCTCCGTCCAGCCGGGCGAGGTCGCGGTACATCCGCACCACTTCCAGCGCCTTCTCCCGCAGGTTGTGCGCTTTCTCGATGTTCAGCGCGAGGATCTGGTAGGCGACCTCCCGCTCCGGCACGACCAGCGCGAGGATCGCCTTCGCTCCCAGCTCCTTCAGCGCCGTCAGGCGGTGGCCGCCGTTGGGCGTCCGGAACCCGTCGGGCTCGTGGACCGCGATGATCGGGTCGAGGTAGCGGCGCGTCTTGTCCATCGCGCGCGTCAGCTTGAGGACGTGGGCGTCGGAGACGTCCCGCTGGAAGCTCGTCGGTTCCACCTTGTCGACGGGCAGCGCGGCGAAGAGCAGCGCGTTTCCGCCCAGCGGCTCCCGGTACGCCGCGAGCACCGAGCCTCCTTCGGACTCGACGTGGCCGGCGAGCGCCTTGAGCTCCTCCGGGATTGCTTCGAGGCGGAGCTGCGGCGGGATGAGCTCCGTCGGCTTCAGCTTCACGCCCTTGCGGGCGCGCGGCTTTCCAGACTTCGTCACTGGGCGCTTGCGGGGGGCAGCCATGGCGCGCGCAGGGTAGCGCCTGCCGCCGACGTGTGCCAGCGCCTACGCCGCGCCGAGACGCCTCTTGAGCACCGCCGTAACCGTGTCCAGCTCGACCGGCTTCACCAGGTGCTCGTCGAAGCCCGCTGCCAGCGCGCGCTGGCGGTCGCTCTGCTGGCCGAATCCGGTCAGCGCCACGATCAGGGCTCCCCGCGCCTGCGGGAGCTCGCGCAGCCTGCGGACCACTTCGTATCCGTCCATCGCCGGGAGCCCGATGTCGAGGAGGACCACCTCCGGCGAGAACGCTCGCGCCTGGTCCAGCGCCGACGGTCCATCGTGGGCGATGCGCACGTCGTGCCCGTCCAGCGCCACGCCTTCCGCCAGCGTGACGGCCGCATCGACGTTGTCATCGACCACCAGGACGCGACCGCGATGGGCGGCGGCGGCCATCGGCCGCACCTCGAGCGGTGTGACGCCCTCCATCGCGCCGGGAAGCACGACGGTGAACGTCGCCCCCTTCCCGAGGCCGGCGCTCTCCGCGCGGACCGTTCCTCCGTGCAGCTCGACCAGCCCGCGCACGAGCGCGAGGCCGATCCCGAGGCCGCCCTTGGCGTAGTCCTTGGCGCCCGGCACCTGTACGAACGCGTGGAAGAGGGTCTCCAGCGACTCGGCCGGGATGCCGATGCCGCTGTCGCGCACGCGGACCTCGAGCTGGCCGTCCCGCTGGCGCGCCGACAGCTCCACGCTTCCGCCGTCCGGCGTGTACTTGATCGCGTTCGAGAGCAGGTTGCCGAGGATCTGCTCCAGCCGGACCGGATCGGCGTCGATCACCAGCGGATTCTGCGGAAAGGAGACCGTCAGCTTCTGGCCGCGGGCGCGCGCCATCGGCGACACCGAGTCCGCCGCTTTCGCGATCGCCTCCCGCACGGAGAGGCGACGCTTGCGCAGCTCGATCTTGCCGCGGCTGATGCGCGAGACGTCGAGCAGCTCGTCGACGATCCGCACCATGTGGCGGGCCTGACGCTCGATGATGGCCAGCTGGCGCTCGGCGGCGCTGCGATCCCGCTTCATCACCTCGAGGGCAGTCACCACCGGCGCGAGCGGATTGCGCAGCTCGTGCCCGAGCACGGCGAGGAACTCGTCCTTGCGCCGGTCGGCGTCCTGCAGGTCGCGCAGCAGCCGCGCGTTGTCGAGGGCGATGGATGCCTGGGCGGCGATGCCGGCGAGGAGCCGCTCGTGCTGGGCCGTGAAGTGCCCTGGCGCGCGGTGCACGAAAGCGAGCCCGCCGAGGAGTTGCCCGGTGCGCAGCGTGATCGGGGCTGCGAGGACACTGCCCACCCGTGCGCCTTCGAAATCGCCGGGCTTCACCGACTCGATCCGGACCGGGCCGGCGCTGCCGCGAACCCGTGCCAGCTTGTGCAGCGCCAGATCGCGGAACTCGTCGCTGCTCCGTCCGGCGGACGCGAGCATGCGTGGCTCGGCGGAAGCGTCGAACATGGCGCCGAACTCCGCTCCCGTCAGCGCGGTCGCTTCGTCGATGATGAGCTGCGCCAGCCGGTCGGGGTCGAGCTCGGAAGCGAGCGAGATCCCCAGCCGGCGGAGGATGGAGTTGACCCGGCCTTCCTCGCGCAAACGCACTTCGTACCGGCGTTGCTCGTCGAGCGAATGCTGCAGGCCGGCGAGCGCGTCTTCGGCGCGGCGGCGTGCCGCCACTTCCCGCCGGGAGAGCACGTAGATCACCATCGAGATGGCTGCGCCGGCCAGCAGCGTGGCGAAGGCGGGGACGAGCGATCCTCCACGCAGCGGCGGCAAAGCGATGAAGGCCAGCGTCCACTCCCGCCCGCCGAACTCGATGTGCTCGGTCTCGCGGAGCGTCTCGCCACTCAGCGCAGTCAGGCCACGGTCATGCAGCAGCCGCTCCGGATCCTCGGCCGGCCCGTCGTAGACGCGGAACTCCAGTTGCGGCTCCGCCTCCATCCCGAAGATGGCGACGAACAGGTCGTCGGCGCGGAACGGCGCGTACGTCCAGCCGATCAGGGAGGAGCGCCGCGCCTCCAGCGTCTGCGGCACGTCGCTGCCTCGATAGACCGGAACGTACATGAGGAACCCCACCTGCCGGCGCGGATCGATCTCCTGCACGAGCGCGACCCGCCCGGAGATGGCGGCGCTTCCTCCGTCGCGGGCCCGCTCCATGGCGTCGCGACCGACGGGATCGGTGTACATGTCGTAACCGATCGCCGCGCGGTTCCGGCGGTCGAGCGGCTCGAGGAGGACGATGGCCGTGCGTTCATCCCCGGTCCGCTCGGGCCAGAGCCGGAGCCCCGCGAAGCCTCGTGCGCGGAGCCCGTTCTCGACCGCCGTCGTCTGGCCCGGCCGCACGCGCTGGGCGAAACCGACGCCCTGGACACCTGGGTACCACTGCTCGATCTCCACGCGATCGGCGTAGGCATGGAACTCGTCCGCGGTGACCTCGGGGCGCGCCGCGAGCAGTCCGGCGCAGCCGCGGAGCAGACCCTCGTACGCATGCAGCCGCGCCTCGATGCGGTCGACGGCGGTGCCGATGGCGCGCGCGAATCGGACGCGATCGCCCATGCGCGCGTTCACAAAGAGAAAAGCCGTGGCGGCGACGGTCAGGGCGAGAGACCCCGCCAACGCCGAAATCGGTGCAGCCGACTTCCTCACGGAAGTGAAGTTTGCAGAGAGGAAAGGGCCGCGGAACCCCCTGCAAGGGCCGTAAGCGCGGTTCAGAACCCTTCGCGATACCGTCCTTTGCGGATGCTCCCTGCGCCGGTGAAAGCAATTCCGCCGGCGCTGGAACAAATTCGCGCGGCTCGCGCACGGTTTGGCGACCGGATCCCGGAAACGCCGGCGTGGCTCTGGCGGGGGCGCATCTCACTTCGCGATCCGGAAAGCCTGGTGGACGGCGCGGTTCCGGTAGTCCTCCGGGATCGTGTCTTCCTCCGTGTAGCGCAGTCCCTCGAGCGCCGGCTTGAACCGCTGGTGATTGGTCGCGAACCAGAGGATTCCGCCGGGGGCGAGCGCGGCGAGGGTCCGCTCGATGAGGGAGCGGTGGTCGCGCTGCACTTCGAGGCTCTTGCCGCCGAAGTCGGAAAACGAGGGCGGATCGAGAACGCAGAGCGTCCATCTGCGTGACCCGAAGCCGTTCAGGAACTCGTCCACGCCCGAGCGCACCAGCTCTCCCGAGAGATGATTCAGCGCCAGATTGTCCGCCGCCCAGTCCAGGTACGCCCGCGAGGCATCCACACTGGTCGTCTGCTTCGCGCCGCCGGCCGCCGCGGCGCAGGTGAAGCTGCCGGTGTACGCGAAGAGGTTGAGGAAGATTGCGCCCCGGGCCTCCGCCTTGACCCGCGCGCGCGTCTCGCGGTGATCGGCGAACAACCCGGTATCGATGTAGTCGTCGAGGTTGACGAGGAACCGGAGATCGCGCTCGCGCACCTCGATCCGTTCGCCGATGCGGGCGAGGCGCCCATACTTCTCGCCGCTGTGGCGCGACTTCAGATGGATGCGATCCGGCGGCACCGAGAGCGCTTCGGCGGCCGCCCGGGCCATCGTCTGCAGCCACGGCAGACCGCTGGTTTGCTCCCGTGCGTATTCCGCAAGGACGACGTGCCCCTCGTACCAGTCCACCGCGGCGCGGATCTCCGGGATGTCGCGGTCGTAGAGCCGGAAAGCGCCGATGCCCTGCCGCTCGAAACGCGGGTGCAGCCGGCGGAAGTTCTTCCGCAGCCGATTGGCCAGCATCGCCGCCTGCTCGTCGAGCTTCACAGGCCGGCGGCCCATCGCTCCATCTGATCGAGGATCGCGCCGGGCGCGTCTTCCTGGAGGAAGTGCCCCGCGCCTTCCAGCCGATGCGGCCCGTCGACGCGCGTGAAGGCGTGTTGCCACCGTTCGAGATGCGCTTTGCGGAACCCGGGATCCTTCAGCGCCCAGCAGATCAGCGCCGGCTTCTCCCGCAGCCGCGAGAGGTGGTCCTCGATGAATGCCATGGCCGCGTAGGACTCGTGAAACGGGTTCTTCGTCTCCGGGATGAGCTGGGGGAAACGCGCAATGCCGACGCGGTCGTCTGGCGTGGGGAACGGCGCGCGGTAGGGGTCGAGGTCCTCGGCGGCCAGGTGCCGAGGGCCACCCTTCGCGAGGAAGGTCTCGACGAAGATATTGGACCGGGTGCTCCGCTTCCACCCTCCGCGGCCAAGGACCAGGAACTTGAACAGCCAGGGAAGCTTCATCCGTGGCTGCCGGACGAAGGCCCAGGTGTTCAGCACCACGATTCCCGCGATGCGGTCGGGCTGCCGGGTGGCCCATCCCATGCCGATGGGGCCGCCCCAGTCCTGGATCACGGGCACTACGCGGGAGGGCTGCAACTCGCGGAGCACGCGGCCGAGGTTGTCGATGTGGCGCTCCAGCGTGTACCAGCGCGGATCGCGCGGCTTGTCGCTGCGGCCGAATCCGACGTGATCCGGTGCGATGACGCGGTATCGCGGCGAGAGGCGCCGGATGAATTCCCTGTACAGATAGCTCCAGGTGGGGTTGCCGTGCAGCAGGAGGAAGGTGAGCGGCGCCTGGCGCGGGCCCTCATCCACCAGCGCCATCCGGGCTCCGTGGTCCACTTCGATGAGGCGACTCTTCCAGGGGAAGCGGCCGCCAAAGTCGGACCACACGTCGAGGCCGGTATAGACGCGCATGGGCGCGCGCAAGATATCATCGCGGCGATGCGGCGCGCGTTCGTCGTACATCATGCCAGGAGCGGGGTCGTCGCCCTGAACGTCGTCACCGCCGCGGTGCAGGGCCGGGTGCGCGTCGTCTTCGCGCGCGGCCGCGACGAGCTCGTCCGCGAGCTGACAGAGGCGAAACGCCGGGGCGAGCAGCCCATCGCCGGATCGAGCTTCTACTCCCCGGACTTCCCGGGCACGGCGGAGGATCTTCGTTTCGTGCAGGAACGCGTCGCCGCGGTCACGCACGTCGCCGGCGGGGTGCACGCGAGCGCGGAGCCGCTGCAGACGCTGCGGGCGGGCTTCGACCTCGCCGCCATCGGCGAGGGCGAGACGACGGCGGTGCGGCTCCTGGTCGAGGGTCAGGATCCGGCGACCATCCCCGGCCTCGCCTGGCTCGAAGGCAGTCGCCTGCAATCGAACGGTCCGGGGGAGCGCCGGCCCCTCGACGACTTCCCCGCCTTCAATGCGCCGGCCGGGAAGTGGAACGCCATCGAGATCACGCGCGGCTGCGTGTACGCGTGCTCGTTCTGCCAGACGCCGTTCATGTTCAAGGCGCGGTTTCGCCACCGCAGCGTTTCCAACGTGCGCGAGCACATCCGCCGGATGAAGCGCGACGGCGTCCGCTACATGCGTTTCCTCACGCCCACCTGCCTGAGCTATGGCTCGAGCGACACTTCGGTGAACCTCGATGCGGTGGAAGATCTCCTCGCCGCAGTGCGCGAGGAGATGCCGGGCGGACGGATCTATTTCGGGACGTTCCCGTCCGAATGCCGGCCCGAGCACGTCACCGAGGCGTCCTTGCGAGTGCTCCGCAAGTATGTCGACAACGATACGCTCGTGATCGGCGGCCAGTCCGGGTCGGAGCGCCTGCTCCGCGAGACGCACCGCGGTCATGGCGTCGACGACGTCGTCACGGCGGTGCGCCTCGCGATCGCCTCAGGCTTTCGCCCGGACGTCGACTTCCTGCTTGGCCTTCCCGGGGAAACGGACGGCGATCGCGCGCAGTCGCTGTCGCTCGCCCGGCGCCTGGTGGAGCTCGGCGCGCGAATCCACAGCCACGCCTTCATGCCGCTGCCGGGGACGCCCCTGCGAGGCGCGGCGCCCTCGGCCATCGACGGCGAGACCGTGCGCGAGATGGAGCGGATGGAGTCCGCCGGTTCGATGTACGGGCAATGGCGCCGGCACCGTCAGGTGGCCGACCAGCTCGTCACCTTGCGCGCTGCACCACGCTGAATCCGCCTCCGGTCGCGATCCGCACGTCGTGGATCTCGTCGAATCCTTCCTCGAACGCTGGCGGCTGCAGCCTCTTCGCGGCGGTGAAGATGGCGACCTTCGGCACCTGGGGGGTGCGCTCCGCGTTGCGCTTGATCGAATCGGCGATGCGCGGCTCGAAGAAGTACGCCACCACCCGCGCCCCGTGCCGGTGGCCAATCTCGACGAGCACGGCGCGGTCCGCGGAGCGCGGATTGGTGTTGTCGACGACCACCGGGGTTCCAGCGGCGAGCGCGCGCTCAAGCTGCGCCATCTGCTGCGCCTGCTTGTCGCGCGCGGCACGGGGCATCAGGTCCTTGCTCACATGCGCGTGCGTGGCGGCGAAGCGCTCGCGAAAGAAGCTCGTCTTGCCCGCCGCGGGCAGCCCGATGAAGATGATCAGCTCGATCTCCCGACCTGTACTGCCAAAAGCAATCGCCGCAAAGCCGTTCGAGGCCCATTGACGGCGACGGCACCAGGTCCTATATGAAGAAGGTAACTTGGAGGCAATGCACATAATATCTCAAGCACATGACGCTAGATCCTATAGATTATAAGATCCTGGACCTGCTTCAGCACGACGCCCGCACGACCCAGGTGCAGATCGCCGAGGCGGTGCGGTTGTCGCAGCCCTCCGTCGCCGACCGCATCCGCAAGCTGGACGCGAGCGGCGTGGTCCTCGGCTACGTGGCGCGCCTCGATCCGAGGCTGATGGGCAACGACATCCGGGCGTTCGTCGGCGTTCGCATCTCGCATCCGCGCCACCACGAGGCGTTCACGCGGCGGATCGATCAGATTGCAGACGTCCTCGAGTGCCATCGCGTCGCGGGACTCGACTCGTACCTCCTCAAGGTGGTTTCGAAAAACACCGAGACCCTCGACCATCTCATCTCCGGCACGCTGCGGCGGATTCCCGGCGTCATCCGCACCACCACCACCATCGTTCTGGCGACGGTGAAGGAGACCACCGTCGTTCCGCTTCAGGAAGCGCTCGGAGCGCCGCGGCGGCGCAAGGAGGCAGTCCCGTGATGCAGTTCGCGAAGCGGATGTCGCGCGTGCAGGCCTCGGCGATCCGCGAGATCCTCAAGGTGGCGGAGCGGCCCGACGTCCTCTCGTTTGCCGGCGGCCTTCCCGCTCCGGAAGCATTTCCCGCGGAAGCGCTCGCCCGGGCGCACGCGGACGTCCTCTCGCACGATGCGGCGGCGGCCCTGCAGTACGGCGCCACCGAGGGATTCGGCCCGTTGCGGGCATGGGTGGCGGAGCGGATGACGCGTCGGGGCCTGCCGGCCACGCCCGAGGAGGTGCTGATCACCGCCGGGTCGCAGCAGGGGATCGACCTGGTGGGAAAGGCGCTGATCGATCCCGGGGACACCGTCGTAGTGGAAGCGCCCTCGTACCTTGCGGCCCTGCAGAGCTTCTCCACCTACGAGGCCCGATTCGAGACCGTGGCGTCCGACGACGAAGGGATGCAGGTCGACGCCCTCGAGCGCGTGCTCCGGCGCAAGCGGGCCAAGCTGGTGTACCTCGTGCCCACCTTCCAGAACCCGCGCGGGACCACGCTGTCGCTGGAGCGGCGCGCGCGCATCGCCCGGCTTTCAGCGGAGTGTGGCGTCACCGTGCTCGAGGACGATCCCTACGGCGAGCTGCGCTATCGCGGCGCGGCGCTGCCGCCCGTCGCCGGAATCGAGCGAGACGCGCCGGTGATCCATCTCGGCAGTTTCTCGAAGACGCTCGCGCCGGGCCTTCGGCTCGGCTACGCGGTGGCCGACGCGCGCACCATCCGCGCCCTCACCATTGCGAAGCAGGCTGCGGACCTGCACACCGGATCGCTGACGCAGCGCGCGGTCGCGCGCATGTTCGAGACGTTCGACTACGAGGCGCACCTCGCCGGCCTGCGACGGCTCTACGGCGAGCGCCTCGACGCCATGCTCGCTTCGCTCGAGCGATCGTTCCCGGAAGGAACAGTGTGGACGCGTCCAGAGGGAGGTCTCTTCGTCTGGGTGCGTCTGCCCTCCGGGGTCGACGCCCGCGAGTTGTTCGGCGACGCGATGCTGGCGCGCGTGGCCTTCGTCCCCGGCGCGCCGTTCTATCCCGCGGAGCCGTGCCTCGAGACGCTGCGACTGAACTTCTCGAACCGGGCGCCGCCCGCGATCGCCGACGGGATGGCGCGGCTCGGCGCCTGCGTCGTCGCGAGGCTCCGCGAAGCGCGGGTGAGCCGCCCTCCACGGCGGCGCGTCGCGAGCTGACGCGAATATCCGGACGGTTCCTCCGGTCGGACAGGGCAGGAGGAACCCATGAACAAAATCGTCTGCAGCCTTCTTGCGGCGGGCGCCGCTGCGCTCGCCGCCGCCTCACCCGCTCGCGCCGAGCCACGCTTCGAATACCAGCAGCGGGACACCCGATACCGCTACGCGTTGCAGGAACGGCGTGAGCGCGAGTGGCGCGAGCTCTATCGGACCCGCCGGCAGTTCTACGCCCACTGGAACGGCAATCCTTGGCAGCGCGCCAGGTTCGAACGGTGGTACGGCCGCCGCTGCGCCGAGTTGCGGAACTGGCGCGGCTAGCCCGGCGCGAGGTCGCGCCGGCTGTCCCGCAGCGCCGCGGTGGTCCGCGCGCTGCCGTGGGACTAAGCCGCTGCCTCTTGACGACCCGCTCCGGAAGTGGCGTGAAGGCCGCATGCGAGCCATCCGGATCGAATCCGTCGGCGGACCGGAAGTGATGAAGCTGGTCGAGATGCCCACTCCCGCTCCCGGGAGTGGGCAGGCCTTGGTGCGGGTCGAAGCCGCGGGCGTGAACTTCATCGACATCTACCAGCGCAGCGGCGTCTACAAGCTTCCCCTGCCGTTCACCCCTGGGCAGGAGGGAGCGGGGGTCGTCGAGGCGGTGGCCGACGGCGTGCGGGAAGTGCGCGTCGGCGATCGGGTGGCCTGGGCCGGTCCACTCGGCTCCTACGCGACGCACGTGCTCGCCGCCGCCTCGCGGCTGGTCCCGATTCCCCGCGGCGTCGACAGCCGAAGCGCGGCGGCCGTCATGCTCCAGGGAATGACCGCGCATTACCTCGTCACCGATACGTTCCCGCTCCGCCCGGGGCACATGTGCCTCATTCAAGCCGCCGCCGGCGGAGTGGGCCAGCTCTTCTGCCAGCTCGCCTCGCGCGCCGGCGCGCACGTGATCGGCACCGCCGGCGCCCCGGAGAAGACGCGGCTGGCGAAGCAGGCGGGAGCGCACGAGACCATCGACTACCGCACGCAGGATTTCGAAGCGGAGGTGAAGCGGATCACCGGGGGCGCCGGCGTGCACGTGGTCTACGATTCGGTGGGCAAGGATACCTGGGAGAAGTCGCTGCGCTGTCTGCGGCCGCGCGGCATGCTCGTCCTCTTCGGCCAATCGAGCGGCAGCGTTCCGCCGTTCGATCCCCAGCTCCTCGCTACAGGGGGCTCGCTCTTCCTCACCCGGCCGACGCTTGCCTCCTACGTGCTCACCCGGGACGAGCTGCTCAATCGCGCAGGCGCAGTCCTCGGCGCGGTCGAGCGGGGCGACCTGAAGCTGAGCATCGAGGAGACGCTGCCGCTCGCCAACGCGGCGAAGGCGCACGAGCTGCTCACTTCGCGCAAGACCAGCGGAAAGCTGCTGCTCCTTCCGTGATCCTCCTCCGCCGCGAGGAAGTCCGGGCGCTCCTCGACCCCGAGGCGCTGATCGACGCCGTCGCGACGGCCCTGGTGGACGTCTCCGCCGGCACCGCTTCCGTCCCTCCGCGGATCGCGGCGCTCACGCCGCTCGGCCTCCTCGGAGCGATGGTCGGTTACGTGCCGTCGCTCGGCGTCCTCGCGGCGAAGCTCGTCGCCGTCTTTCCGCAGAACGCGGGAATGCCGACGCACCGGGCGCTGATCGCAGTCTTCGATCCGCGAACGGGGACGCCGGTGGCGGTGCTCGACGGCGAGGAGATCACCGCGCAGCGCACCGCGGCCGCGTCGGCGCTCGCGACGCGGCTGCTGGCGCGCGAGGAGGCCGCGGTTCTTGCCCTCGTCGGCACGGGTGTGCAGGCTGCGTCGCACGCGCGGTACGTGGCGCGCGTCCGCCGCTTCCGCACGGTTCTCGTCGCCGGTCGCGATCCTGCCAAGGCGGCGAAGCTGGCGGCCGAGATCGGCGGACAGGCCGCAGCGATCGAGGAGGCCGTACGCTCCGCGGACGTGATCTGCGCCACCACGCATGCGCGCGAGCCCGTCGTCCGGATGCGCTGGGTCCGCCCGGGGACGCACGTGAACTCGGTGGGACTCAACCCACAGGGTCAGGAGCTGGACGGAATCGGCGGAGCGCTGCTGGCCGTGGAGTCCCGCGCGTCCGCCTTCGCTGCTCCGCCCGCCGGCGCCAACGAGCTGCGCGGCATCGCCCCGGAGACCGCCGTCGAGCTGGGCGCGCTGGTTTCGGGCTCCAGTCCCGGCCGGACGTCCAGGGAGCAGGTGACCGCCTACAAGTCCGTCGGAATCGCCGCCGAAGACGCGGCCGCGGCGGCGCTGGTCCTTCGCCGCGCGCGGGAAACCGGAGTCGGAACCCCGATCGAGATGTGATCCCCGGGACGTTCGACGGATCGGAGTCGAGCGCACCGCGGCTGCCCGGCAGGCATCCAAGGCAGACTTCATGTGGATCGTTCGTCTCGCGCTGCGGCGTCCCTACACGATCGCGGTGCTCTGCGCGCTGATCGCCATCTTCGGCGTCCTCTCGGCCGGCCGGATGAAGACGGACATCCTTCCCGCAATCGACATCCCCGTGGTCATCGTAGTCTGGAACTATCCGGGGCTTTCCGCCGAGGACATGGAACGGCGCGTCGTGTTCATCAGCGAGCGCGCCATGTCGACGACGGTCAGCGGGATTACCCGCATCGACTCGCAGTCGATGAGCAGCCTCGGCATCCTCAAGGTGTACTTCGAGCCGGGCAGCGACATCGGCGGCGCCATCGCGCAGATCGTCTCCGTCTCCCTGACCGCGAGCCGGATCATGCCCCCGGGGATCACTCCGCCGAGCATCATCCGCTACAACGCCTCCAACGTTCCGGTGGCGCAGATGACCATCGGGTCGAAGACGCTCTCCGAGCAGGAGATCTTCGACTATGGCCTCAACTTCATCCGCCTGAGGCTGTTCACGATCCCGGGTCTCGCCACGCCGGCTCCGTTCGGCGGGAAGTTGCGGCAGATCATGGTCGACATCGATCCCGCACGGGTTGCCGCCAAGGGATTGTCGCCCAACGACGTGGTGCAGACCGTCCTGCAGAGCAACGTCCTCGTGCCGGCGGGTTCCGCCCAGATCGGCGGGACCCGATTCGACGTCCAGCTCAACTCCAGCCCGGACACGGTGCAGGGCTTCAACGAGCTGCCGGTCAAGGCCATGGATGGGGCCACCGTGCTCCTGGGCGACGTCGCGCGTGTGCGCGACGGCTACGCGGTGCAGGAGAACGTCGTTCGCCTCAACGGCCGCCGCGCCACCTACCTCGCCATCCTCAAGAAGGCGGACGCCTCGACGCTGGCGGTGGTGGACGGGGCGCGCGATCAGCTTCCCATCATCCGGGCGGCGGCTCCACAGGGCATCGAGCTGAAGATCGATTTCGATCAGTCGGTGTTCGTGCGGGCGGCGATCCAGAACGTGCTGCACGAGGCGGCGCTCGCGTCGATCCTCGTCTCGCTGATGATCCTCTTCTTCCTCGGAAGCTGGCGGGGCGCCGTCCTGGTGATGACCAGCATTCCCCTGGCGATCCTGGTGGGGCTCGTCGGGTTGTTCCTCTTCGGACAGACGCTCAACCTCATGACCATGGGAGGGCTGGCGCTCGCCATCGGCATGCTGGTCGACGACGCGACCGTCGAGGTGGAGAACATCCACCGCAACCGGCACATGGGGAAACCGCTCACCGTGGCAATCCTCGACGGCGCTCAGCAGATTGCCGTTCCGGCACTGGCGGCGACGCTCACCATCTGCGTGGTGTTCTTCCCGGTCGTGCTCCTCGAGGGGCCCGCGCGCTTCCTCTTCACGCCGCTCGCGCTCGGCGTCGTCATCTCGATGATGGCTTCGTACCTGCTCTCGCGCACCCTGGTCCCGACGCTCGCGCGGATCCTGATGGAGAAGGAAGCCCTCCATCCGGAGGGCGAAAGCATCGGGGCCCGCTTCAACCGGTGGCGCGACGCGATGTTCGGCCGTTTCCGGGATGCGTATGGCCGCACGCTGTCGGCCGTGCTCCACCACCGCGCTCTCGTTCTCGTCTCCGCAGGCCTGGTGCTCGCCTGCACCGCATTCCTTCCCTTCGTCGTTGGCCTCGATTTCTTCCCGACGGTGGACGCCGGTCAAATGCGTCTGCACTACCGCGCGCCCATCGGCACCCGCCTGGAAGAGACGGAGCGCCAGGTGGCCAAGCTGGAGCAGCGCATCCAGGAGATGATCCCGCCGGCGGAGCTGGACACGATCAACTCGAACATCGGGATGCCGATCTCCTACAACCTGGCGTTCGTGCAGACCGACAACACCGGCAGCCAGGATGCCGACGTCCTCATCGCGCTCAAGCCGACGCACGCCCCGACGGAACGGTACATGGAGCGGATCCGGCGCGAGCTCCCGGACGAGTTCCCCGGGTCCACCATGTACTTCCAGCCTGCCGACATCGTCTCGCAGGTGCTGAACTTCGGCCTGAGCGCGCCCATCGACGTGCAGATCGACGGTCCCGACGTGGAGGCGAGCTATGCGGTCGCGCGCGAGCTGCTGGCGAAGATCCGCGCCATCCCCGGCGCCTCCGATGTCCGCATTCCCCAGGTGCTCGCGTACCCCACGCTCCGCGTCGACGTCGACCGCGCGCGCGCGGCGCAGGTCGGGATTAGCCAGCGCGACGTCGCCAACAACCTGCTCGTATCGCTCGCCTCCAGCTCGCTCGTGGCGCCCTCGTTCTGGATCAATCCGAAGAACAACGTGAACTACCCCGTCGTGGTCCAGACGCCGCTGCGGCAGATCGATTCCATTCCTTCGTTGCTGGGAATGCCTCTGGGCCGCGGAACGGCGCTGATCTCTTCGACGGCTCCTGCGCCTATGCCGGCGTCACCACCCGCGCCGGGCGAGCCGCCCGGCAGTGGCTCCTACCTCGGTGCCGTGGCCAGCCTCCGTCCCACCACCGGTCTCTCGATGATCAATCACGTTTCCGTCCAGCGCGTCGTCGACGTCCAGGCGAGCGCCACCGGTCGCGATCTCGGTGGCGTCACCCTCGACATCGAGAAGGCCATCCGGAGCATCCGCGAGCTTCCGAAGGCGACCCGCATCACGCTGCGCGGGCAGAGCGAAAGCATGTTCACCGCCTTCAGCCGGCTCGGCGTGGGCCTGATCCTGGCGATTGCACTGGTGTACCTGCTGCTGGTCGTGCTCTTCCAGTCGTTCCTCGACCCGTTCATCATCCTCGTCGCCGTACCCGGAGCGCTGATCGGCATCCTCTGGATGCTGGCCGCCACCGGCACCACGTTGAACGTCGAGTCCTTCATGGGCGCAATCATGGCCGTCGGGATCGCCACCTCGAACTCCATCCTGCTGGTCAGCGCCGCCAACGGCGCGCGGGTCGAGCAGGGGTTGGGTGTACTCGAGGCGGCCGTCGAGGCCGGAAGGACGCGCCTGCGGCCGGTCCTGATGACGGCGCTCGCCATGCTCCTCGGCATGGTGCCGATGGCGCTCGCGATCGGCGAGGGCGGAGAGCAGAACGCGCCGCTGGGCCGCGCCGTCATCGGCGGTCTGATCGTGGCGACCTTCGTCACCCTGTTCGTGGTGCCGGCCGTGTACACGCTCCTGCGCAAGGCGCCTCCCAGCGCGCACGAGCTGGACGCGAAGTTCACGGCCGAGAGCCGCGGCGCTTCCGAGGCTTCCCATGCCTGAGACCTCTCCCCGCAGCCGCTTGATCGCGGCCGGCAGCATCGTCGCCGTCATTGCCGCGGCTGCGGGCACCATCGCGCTCTTCGCCCGCGAGCGCAGCGCGCAGGCGCGCCAGTCCGAAGCGTTGCGGAAGGAGCTGGCGGAAGGACCGGTGGTGCAGGTCGCGCGCATCGAGCTGGCGGCGGCGGATCGCCTGGTTTCGCTTCCCGCCGAAGTCCGCGCCGAGCAGCGGGCGACGCTCTACGCCAAGGTGAGCGGCTACGTGAAAGAGGTGCGGGTCGAGCGCGGCGACAAGGTGCGCAGAGGGCAGGAGCTGGCGGTGCTCGAGTCTCCCGATCTCGACGCGCAGGTGGCGTCGGCGCAGGCGGAGCTGACGTTCCGGCGCCAGCAGCTCGCGCGCGTCGAGCGCCTGGCTTCCTCGGGGCGCGTGTCGGTACAGGATCGCGAGGCGGCCGACGAAGGCGTGAAGGTGGCGCGGGCCGCGCTGGTTCGTGCCCAGGTGCAGAAGGAGTATCAGGTGCTGCGGGCTCCGTTCGACGGCACGGTGACGGCGCGCTTTGCAGACCCCGGGACGCTGCTGCCCGCGGCGACCGGAAGCACCTCTTCCGCGCAGCCGCTCCTGGAGGTGGCGCAGCTCGATCGGCTGCGCGTCGCCCTCCAGCTCGGTCAGGACGACGCTGCCCGGGTGCACGTCGGCGACAAGGTCCAGCTGCAGACCTCTCCCGATCAGCCGCCCTTCGAGGCGCGCATCTCGCGGATCTCGCAGAGCCTGGATCCCCGGACGCGAACCATGCTCTGCGAGATCGATCTGGCGCAGCCGCCCCAGGGTCTTTATCCGGGCGCCTTCGTTCAGTCCCGGCTGCCGCTCCACGGTCCGCCACGGCCGCTGCTTCCGACCGAGGCGCTCCTCGGCCGGGGCGGGCAGCTCCTCGTCGCGCTGGTGGAAGACGGAAAGCTCCATTTCCAGCACGTGCGCCTCGGCGTCGACGACGGCGCCAAGGTCGAGGTTCTCGACGGCTTGCGCGGCGGAGAAGTGGTCGCGCTGAATCTCGGGCCGGAAGTGCCCGACGGCTCGCCAGTGCGCGTGCAGCAGGAGCCTCGCCGCGAAGGCCGGTAGCGCGTCCAGCGAGCGGGATCAAGCGCCCGGGCTGAGCGCCAGCGTAGCGAACAGCTCGACGTCCGAGGGCAACTCGACGTCCCGGAAGTTCCAGCCGGTCGCTACCTTGCGGAGGCATTGAGCTACGAGCGGTGTCGGTCCGCCACCCGTGAACTCGAGGCCCTTTACCGCGCCCGTCCGCGCGACGCGCAGGCGCACCGGTACAGATAGCGTCGCTGCGTCGCCCGGAACGCACGGGCTCAGCGACGCGGCGCGGGCCCGGACGGCGGCGAGCAGGAGATCCCGAGGGGCGCGCTGTAGCGGTGGCCGCTGTGCAGGCCTGAGGCGCTGGGACGGCGCCGTCGACGCCGGCGTCGACGTCGGCGCGTCATCGGGCCTCGCCGCGCCGGGCGTCTTCTCAGCCGCCTTCGAAGGCCCCGAGGCGGACGGCTGATCCTGCTCTGGCGCCCCGGGCCACAACGCCCACACGACCAGGACGGCCGCGACAGCGAGGAGTACGAGGCGCCAACGCCTCTTCGTTCGCCGCGCACCCGCCAGAGGCCGACGCACCTGGCGCACCGGCCGCGCCAATCGCCGCCCGCGGCGTCGCGCCGACAGCGTTCTTGCGGCGACCGCCGTCACCGCAGCGTCTCCAGCACCTGGTACCAGCGCTTGGCGATGTCTCCCCACAAGGCGGACGCGCCGGAGCCGAGCGCATCGCAAAGATCGATGCGGCTTGCCAGGTCGGGCTTTCGCGCATTCATCTGCGCGGCCCACGGGTCGAAGAACCCCATCGACGAAGGCGCCAGGACGTCGAGCGCAGCGAGCGGGAAACCGGGAATCGCGGCGCACCGCTGCCGCAGCGCGGTCAGGTCGCCATTCTCGGAAGTGGCCAGCATCAGGAACAGCGTCTGCCTGATTCGCAGGATGCGATCGAGACGGGCCCATCGGACGGGGTCCGCATTCGAGAAATCGTCCGCGCGACAGTCGCTCAGGGGGTGCGGCCGGGCGCCGGCGTCGATCAGGATGACCATCAGCGCCCCAGGCCCCGGCGTGAAAGGCCGCACTCTGCCTGCGTAGGTCCACGCCCAGAGCGCGGCGCCCTCATTCAGCAGCGCATCCGTCGGGCAGGTCGTCGGCAGGGTACCGGCCCGCGAAGCGGACACGTCGCGCAACACTACGGCGAGCGTATCGGGAACCGGATTGTTCGGGACATCCCTCAAAGCCCAGACCGTCTCCTCGGCGTACAGTTCGGAAACCGCAACCGAGGTCACGAGCAGTCCCTGCTGCGTCAGCGAGGTCGTAATCTGTTTCAAGAGGACCTGCAGGGGCGTAGCGAGATTCGCGGTGCCCTGGTCGATGCGGAGCATCACCAGGACCGCGGTGCCGGTGTCGCCGTTCTTCCCCGTTCCCGGAATAGGTCCCGGACCTGCGTCGATACCGCCTCCTCCTCCGCCACCGCCACCGCCTCCGCCACCGCCTCCGCCTCCGCCTCCGCCTTCACCACCTCCACCCCCGCCCCCGCCGTCGGGCACCAAAGGAAGATCGATCTGGTACATGCACGCGCAGGTGCACGCCAGAACCAGCGCTGCCAGGAGGCAGCGGTTCATGGCGCGGCCACCACGCGCGGACGCCATGAGCGCACGTCGGCGGGCTGCAGCCCGATGCGGTCCGCTTCTTCGCGGAGCTTGCGCAGGATGTCGCGGCGGGCGCCGAGGAACGCCTCTCGCGAGACGCCATTGCGCATCGACAGCTCCTCCTCCACTTCCGCGCGCAACCGCTGCGGGCAGGCCTTGAGCACATGTGTCCGCACGGTCTCGTCTGCGCCGGCGAGATAGGCGACGAGGTTCGCCGGCCCGATGGCCAGCGCCGCCGTGGAGAGCAGATCGAGCGGCGCCGAAGCCAGGGAGGACTCGGTCATCAGGCCCGGCAACGCGCGGCTGTCGCCTTCCCGGCGCAGCTTCTCCAACAAGGCGTCCTGCTCCTCGCGCGAGAGCGAATCCAGCATGTCCGCGAGAGCGCGATCCGCGGCGCTCGGTCCGGCGTGCAGGTCGGCGATCCGTGCACGCAGCTCGTCGGCCGCCGCGAGCGCGTACCCGGCGCTGACCTCCGGCTTTCGTGCCCAGGTGAGCGCGATCTCCTGCCGCTGCGCGGCGGGAAGCTCCCGCAGCGCAGCGGCCCGCAGGTGCGCCGGCGCGAGCCTGAGCGCGACCTCCTGCGCGCCGGGCGACAATCCTCGCCAGGCCGCCAGGAATGCCTCGGGGCGCACGCCCTCGAGGAACGCGAACGCGTCCGCTTCGCCGGCTCGCGAAAGCCGCGTGGCGAGCGTGCGTCCTTCCAGCGCCTGCAAGGTGGTGGCGCGCAGGGCGGGATCCAGCGGCTTTGCGACCTCGGATGCGAGCGCCTTCAGCGCCGGCGCGAGGGCGCCGTCGCCGCGGAGGTCCTCGAGCAGGAACTCGCCCAGCTCGCGGACCCAGCGCGCGACCAGGGCGTGCTCTCCCTTGCCCAACGCTTCCCGGACCACGGCGTTGCGGAGCGCTCGATCGTCGACGAGCTGCTTCTCCAGCTTCCGCGCCCGCATGGCGGGGAATGCGTCGTCGCGTTGCGCCTCGGGCGAGGATTCCGGCGCCCCCTCGAGGAGGGGCAGATCCGCATACGCCGGCTCCGGCGGCCTGCGCGCGGCGAAGTAGAAGAGGCCACCCAGCACCAGCAGCACGCCGCCGAGCAAGATCGCGATGGCGAGGACGGGCGCCGAGTCGATCAACTTGTCGAGAATGCGCGAGGATGTCGGCGCCGCCGCGGCGAGCTCTGGCTTCTGCTCCGGCTCGGACGCCTTCTCCGGCGGGGTCTGCGGCTGCGGGTCCACGTAGGGTGGCGGGTTCCGCGGCGGGAAGCTCACCTGCGAGACCTGCACCGTCGCCGGCACCCCCGCGGCCGACAGCTTCTGCCCGATCAGCGCGCGCATGCGCGACCGGAAGGCGGAGGGGAGCCGCTGGTCGACGAGGATGTTCGCGCTCACCGAGCGCAGAACCGGGACCGTCCGCGCGCCCGGGGTGTCGAATCCGGGAGTGCGCTCACCGCCCGCGTCCTCTTCGTCGACGCGCGCGGCGACGGACAGCACCACGCATTGCTCCGGACAGAGCGTCCGGAGCAGGTCGGTGGCGTCCGCCCGAGCGCGCTCCTCGGCCTCGTGCTGCAGTGTCGCGCCAGCAAGGGGCGCAGCCGCGATCGCCGCTGCAATCAGGAGGAACATGATCTACTCCACCCGGATGAGGACACGCCGGTTCGAGGCCCTGCGCTGCTCCACGTCCTGCTCGGCCGCCGGGGAGAGCGGCCGCGTGTCGGCGTAAGCGCGCGCGCTCATCCGGTCGCGCGCGACTCCGCTCGTTTGCAGCGCCTGCAGCACGTTGATCGCGCGCTGCGACGACAGCTCCCAGTTCGAATGGAACGACGAGGTGTTGATCGGCACGTCGTCGGTGTGGCCCTCGATGGTGACTGGCCGTCCGGGCAGCTCGCGCAAGAGACGCGCAATCTCGCCGATCGCCGGCTGCGCCTCTTCGCGCAGCCTGGCGCTGCCGGAGTCGAAGAACAGCGCGTCGCGGAACTCGATCCCGAGGCCTTCCGCGTCGTCGCGGGTTCGCACCTTGTCTTTCAGCTCCGGGGTCCGGGCAATGAGCGCATCGACCTTGTCGCGCAGGTCCTCGAGCGGCGCCTGGTGGGTTCCGGTGAGCGCCGCGGCAATCCGCTCGAACTGCGCCCGCTTCATCGGAACGGAGGCAATGATGAGGACGAAGAATCCGACCAGGAGGGTGAGCATGTCGGCGTAGCTGATCAGCCACAGCTCGTCCTGCGCGCTCTCTTCCTGCAGCTCGCGGGTATCGATTGCCATGCGCTACCCGAGGGCCACTTCGACGCGCGGGGCGCTGCCGGAGCCGTCGTCGCCGAACAGGGCCCGCACGTCAGCCAATGGCTTTCCTTCTCCGACGAGAATCAGCGCGCGCGACAGCAGCCGTGCCTCCTCCAGCGTGACCACCGCGTGCACGTGCACGAGCCGCGCGAGAGGCTGATACACGCCATTCGCCAGCACCAACCCGTACAAGGTGCAGAGCAGGGCGAGAGCCATCGAAGGACCGAGATGGTCGAAGTTGCGCAGATCCTTGAGCAGCGTGATCAGCCCCAGGGTGGTACCGACGAGGCCGACCGCAGGGGAGACGCGGGCCAGGGAAGTCAGCACGTCCTCGCTCCGCTTCATCACCGAAGCAAGTACCGTGCTGGCCGTCGCCGCGGTGCGCTCGATGTCGTCGGGCGAGTATTGCTTGACGACGAGCGGCGCGAGCTGACGCAAGAGCTCGTGCTGTGCGCCCTCGGCGATGGCCAGCGCCTCCGCCGGCCGGCCACGCCGCACTCCCGCCGCGAACCGTGAGAGCTCGTCGTGGAGGATGGCCCGGGAGCGGACCGCGGAAAAGCGCATCGCCTTCCAGATCGTGCGCGTGCAGACCGCCATCTCCTCCAGCTTGTGCGAGATGAGCGAGATGAACAGCGGACCGACGCAGAGCAGGAGGAGCGCGGGACGGTAGATCAGTCCCGAGAAGGCCGCCTCCCGCTGCTCCAGAAGGACCGTGGCGGCGAGCACCGCGGCAAACCCCAACATTCCGACCGCGACGTGCATCACTCCTCCTTCAGCGCGCGGAGCGCTTCGGCAACCGTGGTGTCGGACGGATCGATCTCCAGCGACTTCTTCCAGGCCTCGCGCGCGAGGGCCGCCTTCCCCAGTTTCTGGTAGAGCGATCCCTTCATCGCCAACAGGCGCGCGTCCTTCGGGTATTGCTGCTCGAGATCGACCACCTCGATCAGCGCCAGCTCGTAGCGGTGGGCGGAATACATCTCGGAGAGCTTGGCGAGAGTCGCCAGATAGCTCCTCGATCGGCCCTCGGGCGGCGTCTTGCCCGCGAGCATCTCCTGGTCCGCAGCGGTCGGCGTCTCGATTCCCTGGCCGAGCGGAATGCGGACCTCGTAGCCACCGGTGCTCTCGGGCAGCTCGACTTCCCAGACGCGGCCACGGTCCACCAGCCGCAGCATGTAGCGCTGGGAGGACTGGGTCGGCACGGCAGGGGAAACGAGCTTCTGCGGCGGCGGCACGGGCTTCGGTGTGGCGGCGCCGGCGACGGTGGTGGGCGCTGCCGCCGCAGGCCGCGGGGCGACCTTCGCCGGGTCGTCGGAGCCGACGGCATAGCGATCCACGCCGGTGATCTTCGATCCCTGGGCATTGCCGGCAGACGCTTCGCCGACGGATTGCCCGGTGGCGAGCGGCCGCCGCATCTCCTCCGGAATCACGAGCCGCTTCATCGGCTCCGAAGCGCAGCCGAGCAGAAGACAGGCGGACGCGGCGAGTCTCAGTTCCATAGGAACCCCAATCCCACTTCGGGGCTGAAGCCGCCGTACTGCTCGGCCGCACTGCCGACCGTGAACGGCACCATGTAGCGGAGCGCCCCGTGCAGCCCGATCCGCGTCCCGACCTGCCAGCGCATGGTTGCGCCGAGCAGGGCGGTATTCGCCCCGTTGCCGGTCACGAAGACGCCCCCGTCGACGCCAAACCAGAACTCGGACAGATACACGTTGCCCCGCCCGGCACGGCCCTGGAACATCATCCCGAGGATGCCCGCTCCGAGGTGGTTGGGACTGAAGAAACCCGCCGCCGTCAGGCCGGCTTCCCATTCCTTGTCGCCGCCGAATCGCTCCGTCAGGCGGTACCGGCCGATGCCGCCCCAGAATGCGCCGCTCTTCGCGTCGACCATCATCATTCCGAGCTCGATGGCAGCCGTGTAGCGCGGTCGCTGGTTGAGCTTGTCCTCCAGCTCCTTCAGCCGTTCCTCGCGCGTTTGCGCGCGGTCGGCGCCCCGGTAGAGCATCGCCCGATCCGCATCCATGCGGTATCCCTCGGCGAACGCAATCGACGAGTCCTCGGCGCGCACCACCTCCACGTCCATGGAAAGGGACGCGGGCTCCTCGCGCATGGTCAGGGCGACGTCGAGGAACGTGCGCGCGCCATACTTCTTCGCGACGTCGCGCGCCTGCTCGCGCGTGGTGACGCCGCGGCTCACCACCCATTCGCCCCCCTCCACGCGGCTGCGCGTCGCATCGCATTCCGCGCAGCGCACCAGCGCCAGGTTCGCGGCCTTGAACACGGCCGCGGCCAGCCGGGCCTCGAAGATGTGCGCATATTCCGGGTTCATGTTGGCGGAGACGCGCACGCGATCGAGCAGTACCGGACTGATCTTCGCCGCTCCCAGACGCGCGATGTCGACGGAGAACTCGTCGAGCATCTCGTCGACGATGTCGTCGGCCCTCACGTCGTGGCCGGGAGTGACCATCGTCCCCTCGACGCGGTTCGGGTGGGCCGCTTCTGCCTTCTTGCGCGCATGGATCGCCGCCGCCGCGGGCAATTCGCCCTGCGGTTCCTGCGATGGCGCCACCGCCTGCGCGAAGAGAAATGCGAGCGCGATCATGGTGGACCTCGGGCTTCGAACCAGTCGTGGAGAGCTCCATCCGGACCGGGAATGGCAAGCAGCGAGGCCGGCTCCGGGAGATCGAGGAGCACGGCGGGCTCCGGCGGAGGCTCGGGTGTGCGCACGACGTCGATCCGGCCGAGCGCGAGCCTTTGCTCGCCCTCGTCCGGCGCCGGCTGCAGCGAGGTGACGAGCGCTTCGATCTGCGCCGCATCCCTCGTGGGCAGCCGCTCGCGCAGCCAGGCGAGCTGCGACTTCAGCGCGTCGCGGTGGGTACCGCCCTCGGCTTCCCTCAGCACGATCGCGTGCGCCAGCTGCAGCGCGGCCGAGTCGCGCGACTCGCGCTCGGCGACCCGCAGCCGCTGCGTGAAGAGCCGCTCGAGCGCCGCCTGCGTTTCCTTCACCTCTCCGGAGGCCCAGCCGATCTCGCCGGCGAGCGCCAATCCTTGCGCGCGCCAGCGCGGGTCGCTTGCCGTTTGCAGCTGGAGCGCCGCATCGCGCGCGGTCTGGAGGTTTCCGGCGGCGAGCGCTCGTTGGGCCAGCTCCGTCCAGGCGGCGTCCCGCCCGGCGACGCCGATGAAGGGCTCGAGCCGCGCCGGATCCGCCGGCTGACGGGCGAGGGCGGACATCGCCAGCGCGCGGATCGCCTCCTGCCCCTTGCCCTTGCCGGGCAGCGATCGGGCGCGGGCGAGCACCTCCAGCATCTCCTTGTCGCGCCCCATGCTTTGCAGCGCGACGGCCCGCGCCCAGAGGATTGCGCGGACCATCTCCGCGCGGGTGGCGTCCGCCGGGAGCTCGATGGATGCGGTGAGGTCGACGACTTCCTCGTATCGACGCTGTCGCAAGAGCTCCGCCGATGCCCGCGTCACCACCGCCAATTGCGGCCACTCCGCAACGAGCGGGAGCCAGCCCTCCGGTGGATCGAGCTTCGCTTCCAGGCGCAGGAATTGCGTCGCGCGCCGCAAGCTCGGGTGCAGCCGCTGGACCTCGACGGCGGCGGCACCCTCCGTCGACCCCTTGCGCCAGAGCAGGATTGCGCGCTCGTAGGCAGCCCGCGCGGCGGGCTCGGGAGGCAGCGCCTTGACCAGCTCCGGAGTGAGCAGGGGCAAGGGCCCTGCGCCCTTGGCGGCCTTCCTGCAGTTCGATGGCACGGGACCGACGCGCAGCACTTCGCCGGGCCAGCGCTCTTCCTCGTCGGGCCAGAGCAGCGCGTTCCGTGCGTCCGGATTCCAGACCGTCCGCCGGAAGAAGTCGTCACGGAGCACGTCCGACCAGATCGTGTCGGGCGCTCCGCGGCGCGCCTCTTCCACGCGCACCATCGCGCGGAGCGGGTCCGGCTCGGCGAGCTTGTCCAGCGGATCGCAGCTGACGAGCCGCAGGAGGTCCGCGAAGAGCTCGCGCTGCTCGCCGGTCCGGTTCTCCTGCAGCTCGCGGTGGAGCGCGCCGAGGTCCCGTTCCCAGAAGGCGTCGAGAAATGGGGTGAGAAGGAGGAGGACCGCGATCACAGCCAACCTCCGACCGTGAGTACCGGCAAGAATCCAACCGCGAACACCGACGAGCTGCGATGCTCGAGCGAGCCGACCACGGTCAGATCGAGCTGGCCGTAGAGGCGGTCGCGCAGGCGCGCGACCAATCCGACGAACCCGCAAGCGGCCGGGGTGAGGGCCCGGTCGGTGAGAAGCGTTCCCAGATCGCCGCCGCCCTGCACGTCGAAGTGCACGACGGAGCCGCCCAGGGCGACCTTTCCGTAGGTGAACGAGTGCCGCCAGCCCGCTGCGACCAGCGACACCGGCTTGTGGGCGTCAGGGACGAGCCCGGTACTGTTCACGACTTGCGACCCCGAAGACCCGAGCCAGGAGGCGAACAGGGCGGCGCGAATCTCGATGGCGTCGCTCTCCCGCAGATAGTAGGCGCCCGAGAAGACCGCGCCCGGGCTGTTGTAGTAATCGCCGCGCTCGAGCCAGGTCAGGCCGCCGGAAAGGAAGTAGTGGTGGTCCTTGACGAACAGCCGCGGCTCGATGCGGATCTGCTGCGCGAATGCCGCAGGCGCGATCAGCGCTGCAAGGAGAAAGGCTTTCATCCGTTCCTCACCAGGCAGCGCCGGGCTTCGTCCCACCGGGCGGGATCCGCGCCCGGTTCGTCGACATAGTAGCGATCGCAGTTCGCCGTGCAGCCCTCGACGGTCATGTCAAAGGTGGAAGTCTCGAAGAGCGACTTCGGCGTTGCGACCAGCTGCGGAACGGTAAACGTGATCGTGGGAGGATGGGCGCGATCGAGGACGTGCGCCGGTCCCACCGGCGGATAATTGGAAGCTGCTGGGTCAGGGTTCTTGCACAGCTTGAACTCCCGCGTGCTCTCCAGCTGGGAAGCAGTCAAGAGCGGGACCGGCCCGCTGCTGAGCGCCGCGGTGGTCTGCAGCGGCAGATCCGTCCTCACCGCCGTGCCGACCCGCTTCACCAGGTCGGCGTCGCCCGCGTAACTCCAGGCCACTGCGCGGTCGGCGGCGAGCTGGCCCGCCACCGGCGGATGCGAAATCGTCCAGATCAGGGCGGGTGGATCGGACAGCGACCGCGCCGCGTGCAGCGCGGCCAACGTCTCTGCGGAAGTCGGCAGGTCGACGTCATCGACGTAGACGATCACCGGACGGACGTGCGCGCCGGGAAAAGTGGTCAACGCCGAATCGAATCCCGCCCGCACCCGATCGAGATCGAGAGGCACCCGCCCCCGCTCCCGGCAATCGGGTGAGAGATCCTGCCCCGCCAGCTCGAGCTGGCGCGTTCCGGAGGAAGCGAATCCTTGCCGCACCGCCAGCAGCGTCGCCTGCCTGGCCCAATCGCAGCCGGTAGTGTCCTCGAAGAAGAGATCGAGAATGGCGATCCAGACCACGGGTTCTTCGATGGCCGCGGATGTGTACGTCGCCGACGTCGTGAACAGTCGTGGCGGATTCGGGTCGACGAAATGAACCTCGCCGCATCCTGCAAGCAGGAGCGCGAAGAAAGCGGCGCGCATGCCGAACACGCTAGTCGGACGTCGGCCCCCCATTGCCGGCCACAGGACTACGATCGACCACGGCTCGACTGTTCCGCGCGGCTGTCCTGTTCAATACTTATCAGCGAATGCCGCGAACGATATCAAATCAAATCATCACGCATTGCGCGATTTCGACCGCCTCCGTCAATCCTCGATCTCGACCGACGAGCCCCCCGACGTCGCGACCCTTGCCTTCGCTCCGCCACGCACGTGCAGCTCCGATCCGCCGGAGAGGCTCCCGCGGATGCGGCCGTTCGCCCGCAGGTCGCCCTCCGAACCGCCGCTGGCCTGCAGGTCGACGTCCTTCACGGAGAGATCCCGTCCATGCAGACGCGTGCCGCCGGATATCTGCAAATCCAGGCTGTCCGCGCGGCCCTGGACGTCCAGCTGCGCGCCGCCGGATCCGTGCACCGACAGACGGGCTGTGTCGATTCCGCGCGCGCGGATCTCGCTTCCGCCGCTGACCTCGATCGCGCTCTCGTCGGCACGGGTGAAGGTGGCGCGGACGATCGCGCCGCCGCTGGCGCCGATGGCGCGGAGGTCCGGCGTCTGGATGGTCACGGTCACCCGGCTCTCACCCTTCCAGCGGGAGTGCGGCTTGAATCCGATGTGCAGCGCCCCGTCCTCCACGCGCGTCTCCACCAGGTCGAGGACGTCGTCCTTGGCCTCGACGCGGACCGGCCTGCGCGGACCGATCTCGACGGTCGCCCGGATTCCCGAAGCCACGTTGACGGCGTTGAAATCGGGGACATTGCGTTCCTCCGCGCGGGCGAGAGCGGCGGTGGAAGAGAGCGAGACGACAGCGAGAGCGAGAGCGCAGCGCGGCATGGGGGCCTCCGTCGCAGTGGTGATCCTGGGCGCGATCCGGTTTCAACGGCACCTCCAAGACCGTATTTCGTCGCCCTGATTCGGTCACGCGGCCGATGCCGGCGAGCGGGACGCGCTGATATCTGCCGATCTCGTGCGCCCCATCCTGGCCATCGCCGCCTTCGCTGCCGGTCTTCCAAGTCTCCGCTGCGATCCGGGATGCCGGAACGATGCTTGCGGCGGACCCCACCGCGGCGCCGCGTCACCGACGGCCGCCTTGCACGGCGTGGCGCCCGGCGGACGCATCGGCGGCACCATCGCGCTGAGCGCGGACGCGGACGACGACGTCGGAGTCGTCTCCGTCGATTTCGCGGTCGACGGCCGGGCCTTCGCCACGGCCCGGCAGCCGCCCTGGAGCGTGACCTGGAGCTCCTTCGCCGCCGATAACGGCGCGCACACGCTTACGGCCATTGCCTACGACGGGGAGGGCAACTCGGGCGCCTCGGCTCCCGTCGCAATCACCGTCCTCAACGCGGTGGGTGCCTCCGTCAGCGCCCATACCGCGCTCGGCCTTCCCGGCGCCGCGTCCAGCAGCGTGGAGAGCGTAACCGCTTATCTCTCGGTCAAGCCGCAGTACGTCGTCTCCTACGACGGCTCACGCAGGGTCCCGAACTGGGTGAGCTGGGAGCTGAACGCGCAGTGGCTCGGATCGGTCGCGCGGCAGAACGACTTCCGAACGGACGATACGTTTCCGGAAGAGATTCCGCAGGCGCAGCTCTGGGACTATGCAGGAAGCGGGTGGGACCGCGGCCATGTCTGTCCGTCGGAAGACCGGACGGCCACGGTGTCCGACAACCGCAGCACGTTCTATCTGACGAACGTCGTCCCACAGGCCGACGCCGCGAACGGAGGGCCCTGGGCGCGCCTCGAAGCGTACCTGCGTCAGCTCGCGGAGTCGGGAAAGGAGATCGCCGTCGTGGCCGGCGGGCTGTTCGGCCAGCCGCAGAGGACCATCGGCGCCGGCGCCGTCGCCGTTCCATCGGCGACGTTCAAGGTGGCGGTGGTGCTGGACAGACCGGGGCAGGGCATCGCCGAGGTGAGCGAGCAGACGCGCGTGATCTCCGTGCTGGTTCCGAACGACGCGACAGTCTCGAGGTCAGCCGACTGGCGTTCCTTCCGCGTGAGCGCCCGGGACGTGGAGAACGCCACCGGGTTCACGCTGTTCGCGGACGTGCCGCACGAGGTCCGCGAGGTGCTGCTCGATCGGATCGACCGGGAACCCTAGCAGGGGCACGCCACCGCGGCGTGCCCCTGCGCGGGCAATGCATTTAGAACAGGCCCGCGAACTGGTACCCGACACCAGCGGAGACCATCATCAGGTCGCCGAAGTTGCCGAAGTCGTGCGAGTGCAGGTTCACGCGCGCGTTCCACTGCTTCATCTGCCAGCCGAGGCCGATGCCGCCGCCGAACTTGACGTCGTTCGAGCTGCCGGACGTGCCGCCGCTGGAGACGCTCGACATCAGGTCGAACATGCCAATCTCGGCGGCCCCGAAGATGCCCTGGTGATCCGGCATCAGGTAGTACTTCGCCCCGAGCAGGACGGGGACCGAGTGCACGTGCACGTCCGTGCCAGCAACCGGGCTCTTGTCGAGCTGGTAGTTGAACCCGATGCGGGCCGTGGCGGCCAGTTGCTCGATGATCGGGTACTCCGCGGTCAGCAGCACGCCGCCGCCAACGCCGTTCACGTCAGCGTAGTTGCCGATGGGAAGACCAAACGAACCATCGATGCCGAGGAGCAACTTGTCGGCGTGGCTGCCGGAGACGGACGTCGAGCGACGCGAGCTCTCCGCACGCGCCGAGACGGACAGACAAAGAACGAGGGCTGCTGCAATCGTGATCAGTTTCTTCATTTCCATGCTCTCCTGGAGCGAGACCCGGCGCACCGTGCGCCCGTGCGATCGCTCGGTTGGTTGTCGAGAGAGTACGGGCACATGGATAGGGGGTTTCAACGCGTGCAAGTGCTCCGCGCGGAGCGTTTTTCGCCTGCTCTCACACCTGATCCGCGCGTCGCGATATCGTCTTCGCGGTGGCCCTCGCGTTCGTCACGCATTCCGACTGTCTCCTGCACGAGATGGGCGAGGGACACCCCGAGCGGCCGGAGCGTCTCGCGGCGATCGAGGACAAACTGATTACGTCACGTCTGGATTACGTCATCTCGCGCCACGAGGCGCCGCTCGCGACGCGCGAGCAGCTCCTGCGCGTGCACGACCGCGCCTATCTGGATTCGCTCGAGCAGATCGCTCCGTTCGCGGGAATGGTGCAGATCGATCCCGACACCGCAATGAATCCGCACACGCTGCGAGCTGCGCTGCGCGCCGCGGGAGCCGCCGTCCTGGCCACGGACCTGGTGATCTCCGGCGCAGCGGAAGCCGCCTTCTGTGCGGTGCGCCCTCCGGGTCACCACGCGGAGCGCGCCCGTGCGATGGGGTTCTGCTTCTTCAACAACGTGGCCGTCGGCGCGGCGCACGCGCTGGAATCGCACGGTCTCTCCCGCGTCGCCATCGCCGACTTCGACGTCCATCACGGCAACGGCACCGAGGACATGTTCCGCGACGATCCGCGCGTGCTCATGGTCTCGACCTTCGAGCACCCGTTCTATCCAGGGAGCGGACTCGAGGGCCGCTCGGAGCGGATGGTCAACGTGCCGTTGCCGGCGGGCGCCGGCAGCCGCGAGTTTCGCGCCGCCGTCGAGCAGGAGTGGCTTCCTGCGCTGGAAAGCTTCCAGCCGCAGATGCTGTTCGTCTCGGCCGGCTTCGACGCGCATCGCGACGACGGTATGGCGTTCTTGCGCTTCGTCGAGCCGGACTACTCCTGGGTCACCGCCCATCTCAGGCGTGTCGCCGAGGCTTGCGCCGGCGGGCGGATCGTCTCGCTGCTGGAAGGCGGGTACGATCTCGACGTGCTCGGCCGGTGCGTCGCCGTGCACCTTCAGGAATTGATCGGGTAGGCCGGCGTGGCGCCTCTGTGGCGCCACCGTGTTTCGCCGGCGCAAATGGCCCTCCGGCCGTCCAGCGCCCAACCCGCATTGGCACGTTCGGTGCTCCAGGAAGCGCGCAAGGAGGGTACGAAAATGCAGAAGCTGCGCGAGTGGGGGTTCCCGGTCATGTTGATCGCTGCCTGGATGGTCGCGGCCGCGTATACGGTTTCGCTTTTGATCGCACCGCCCGACAAGGCGACGCCCATCGACGGGAACGGACCCGCGGTCGCGGAAACCGCGAAGCCTGTCTCCTGAGCCGCTCGCGCCGTTCTCCTCGCGGACATCCGGCGGCGCCGTGTCCGCGGAGCTCAAGGGGGGCCTGGGGGGCGCGGAAGGAGACCTGGTCCGCGCCTTCCGACTTTGGACGAGCCCATTGACGCACGCCTTCCGCCGGAGCAGCCTGCCGGCGGGAGCAACGATGCAGCTGCTCGGCGATCGGTACCGGGTCGAGCGCGAGTTGGGTCGCGGCGGAATGGGCCGCGTCTTCGTGGCGCACGACCTGAAGCTCGATCGGGACGTCGCGCTCAAGGTGCTGCCGCCGGGCGACCACGACGCCCGCGACGTGCTCCGCTTCGAGCAGGAGGCGCGCGCCGCCGGAGCCCTGGATCATCCCAACGTCGTCGCGGTCCATGACATCGGCACGCACGACGGGGCCCCGTACATCATCTCCGAGCTGCTCGACGGCCGGACCCTGCGGGACGCGCTCGGCAGCGGACCTCTTCCCGCCGAGGTCGCGCTCGACCACGCCCGCCAGCTCGCGCACGGACTCGCGGCCGCTCACGCCAAGGGGGTGATCCACCGCGACCTGAAGCCGGAGAACCTCTTCATCACGGGGCAGGGCGTGTTGAAGATTCTCGACTTCGGCATCGCCAAGCTCGCCGTCCGTCCCGAGCCGAAGCAGGGAATCACCGAGACCGGAGCCGTCATCGGCACCATCGGATACATGGCGCCCGAGCAGGTGCGCGGGCGCGAAGCGGACCCCCGCGCGGACGTGTTCGCATTTGGCGCCATTCTCTACGAGATGCTCTCGGGCCAGCGCGCGTTCTCGCGCGCCTCGCGGATTGAGACCGCGTTCGCCGTCCTCAACGAGGAGCCCGCGCCGCTCCCGCCGGCAGTTCCCAGGTCGATCGAAAGGATCGTCCGGCGTTGCCTCGCGAAGGATCCCGCGGCGCGATACGCGTCCGGTGCCGAGCTGGAAGGGGCGCTGGTGGCCGCAGTGCCTCGTCGCCGCCGGCGTCTGTTGCTGGACGTCGGCTTGCTCCTGCTCGCGATCGGGATCACGCTCGCGCTTTCCACCTCTCCCGCGCTGCGCGACTCGGTCGCGCGCCTGCGCGGAAGTGCCGCGGCGGAGCGGCCGCTGAAGCAGCTTGCGGTGCTCCCCTTCCGATCCGTCGGCGGCGGACCGGACGGCGAAGCCTTCGCAGCAGGAATGGCAGAGGTGCTGAACAACAAACTCCGCCAGCTGGAGCAGTTCCAGGGAACCCTACGCGTAGTTTCCGGGAATGAGGTCGTAAGAGAAGGGATCTCGACTGCGCGCGAAGCGCGGCGGGTCTTTGGCGCCACTCTCGCGCTCACCGGCACGCTGCGCTGGTCGGGCGAGCGGCTGACGGTGACGTCGGAGCTGGTGGACACGGGCACGCAGCTGGTTCTGTCGGCGCGTGACGCCGACGTCGAACGGAAGGAGGCCGGAGCCCTCGCGACAATCCTCCTCCGGCGCGCTTCGGAGATGCTGGAGCTGGAGCTGCGGCCGGAGGCGAACCGCGCGATCGGCCCAGGTGGCGACCCGGTTCCCGGCGCCTTTGAATTCTATCTTCAGGGAAGGGGGTACCTGCAGCGCTTCGATCGGATGGACAGCGTAGAAGCGGCCCTCGCACTGTTCGACAAGGCATTGGCGCGCGACGAACGCTACGCGGCAGCCTGGGCAGGTCGCGCCGAGGCGCTCCTGCGCAAGTTCGAGCGCTTGAAGGATTCCACCCTCATTCCAACCGCGCGCTTCAGCGCCAGCCGCGCGGTGGAGCTCGACGATCGCCTGGCGGTGGCGCACGTGACCATGGGTCTGCTTCACCGCGTCGCCGGCGAACGCCCTCAGGCGATCGCCAGTTTCCAGCGCGCGCTCGACCTGGAGCCGCGCAGTCCGGATGCAACCCGCGAGCTTGCGCGAGCCTACGACGACGCCGGCCGCGTGCAGGATGCCGAGGCGACGTTCAAGCGCGCGATCGAGGTCCGGCCGGATTACTGGGCGGCATACAAGGACCTGGGACTCTTCTACAACCGCCATGGCCGCATCGCGGACGCCATTCCGCCCCTTCGACACGTCATCGAGCTGACGCCGGACAACTACAACGGCTACGCCAACCTTGCCGCCATGCACTTGCGGCTTGGGCACTACTCCGATGCCGCGGCCCTCCTCGAGCGATCGCTTGCGCTGAACCGCACCGCTCCTGCGTATTCCAATCTGGGAATGACGTATTATTTCCAGAAGCGATACGGCGACGCCGCGGAGATGTTCCTCAAGGCGGTGGAGCTCGATCCCGCGGATGACCGCGTCTGGGGAAACTATGCGGACGCGCTGCGCTACGTGCCTGGCAAGGCCGCCGACGCGGCTCGCGGCTATCGCGAGGCCGCGGCACACGCTCGCAGGCAACTGGGCGTCAACTCGCGCGACGCCGAGCTCCGTTCGCGGCTCGCAATGTACGAGGTCTTCGCGGGTGAGAAGAAAGAGGCGCTCGCAGAGATCGAGGAGGCACTGCGGGACGGACGCGAGGAAGGATTGGTGTTGTTCCGGTCGGCGCTCGTCTTCGAGGAGAACGGAATGCGCGAAAGGGCCCTGCAGTCCGTGCGCGATGCGCTTGCAAGAGGTTATTCGAAGGAGGAGATCGAGAACGCGCCGCCCCTCGATTCGTTGCGGCGCGACGACCGGTATCAACGACTCGTCAAGGGGGTCCCATGAAAAGCGCGCCGGTTTGGATCGTCATCCAGTCCGCCCAAGGGCCAGGTGTCCCCGAAGGGCCTTACGATTTCACATATGTGCCCAGCACCGTGCACGTCAGGGAAGGCGACCAGGTGAAGTTTGCGCTTCACCCCCATGCCCCGGTGCCCAAGGTCTGGGTCGTTTTCGACAAGCCGGTCGATGGGTACGAGTTCTCCCTGCCGGTGACGCGGCTGGATGCGAAGAAGGATGATTCGCCCAAGAAGCCCCCGCAGTTGACCATCCCGATGCCGATTCCAGACGACGCGGGAACAACGCTCAAGGTGAGCAGGCTGGGTCGCGGAGTGCACCATTACCGCGTCATCGGCGTCACCGATGACGAGCTGGTCGCGGACGTGTACTGTCCGTCCATCATCGTCAACTAGACGGACAGTACGGCCCGGCTCAGTTCTTGTGGTCGCGGGACGCCGTCTTGTCGACCGCACCGGATTCCGGAGCCGCCTTGTCGCATGCCGGAGGGACCTTCTCCGCCGCCTTGCCCGCTTTGGGCTTCGCCGGACAAGGCGCGGCCAGTGGCTTCGGGCTCGCCGGCGCCGCATTGACCACCGTCGTCGTCGGCGGTGGCGCAGCCAGCACCACCGTGGTCGGCGGCGGTGGAGCCGCCGGCTGGCTCGCGCTGCGCTGATCGCTTTCCGTCTTCGCCGTCCCGGTGCTCGTCGCCGTCGCGACGGCCGACGGAGTCGGCTTCTTCGCAGCCTCGCCGAGCGCGGTGATCATCTTGTCGCTGCTCTGCTCGAGGAACTCGCGGTCCTTGTCGCTCGCGTTGCGGAGCTTCTCCCGATCCTGGCTCAGGTCCGAGAGCCGCGACTTGAGCGCATCGTTCTGCACCTCGAGTCCGAGCGCCGACGCCGCCTGGCTCATGCAGATCTTCGAGATCTGCTCGTCCGACTCGGGCGGCGGAATGGGCTCGTTCCGCGTCCACGCCGCGAGCGCGCGGTTCTCCCACCGGTAGTCCGCCTGGGCCATGCATTCCTGCACGAGCCGCGCGAGCCGGTCCTCGGCCCACTCCGGCCGCTGCTTGCTGCAGAAGCCGAGCTCTTCGGTCGTCCCCCCGAGCGTCCGTTCCGTCTGCTTCACCCAGCAGCCTTCGCGCTGGACCATCTTCACCGACGTACACGCCAACAGCGCGCAGGACAGCGCCGCCATTTCCGCGATCTTCCTCATGGTTCCCCCCTTCCGTCCTGTTCCGAACGATGGGGATGGAGGCGCGCGGGCGCACGGTCTGTCGGGGACCGGACAGACTCAGCGCGCTGCGCGGAGCTGCTCGATCAGGTACGAGAGACCGAGCGAGCGCTCCGGATGGTTGCGCAGCGCCTCGATGGCGGCGCGCACGCGCGCCAGGGTCTCGGCGCCGAGCGCGCGCTCGATCTCCTGCAGGTGACGCTTCGTCGCCTGCTGCTCGCGGGCTCGACGGCGCCACGCGGGATCCCACAGATCGTCCAGGTGCGTGAGCCATTCCGTGCTGGCCACCGCCGCCCACTCACCGGCGTCGAACCAGACTCCGGCGCAGGCGGGGCAGCGGTCGAGATGGAAAGGATGCGTCCCTTCGACGCGCGCGCGCACGAGCAGACCGAGGCACCCCGGGCAGAATCCCGGTAATCCGTCGGCACCGGGAGGCACCCCGTCGCTGTCCGACGAGGGCGGCACGACGTGCTGCTCGATCGCGTCGTGCGGCAGCCACACGCCCCGGCAAGTCACGCAGCGCGAAGGCGGTATGACGTCGGGATCGCTGACCCGGTCGGGAGCGAGCGCCGCGAGCGTCGCCGTCTTGCACTTCGGGCACGGTCGCATCGCGCGAGCGTCGCTTCTTGCCGCGATGCGTTTCAAGTGGACGGTGTGGTCGGCTCCACCACCCCGGACTCATGCCTTGGGAGCGAGCGCGACCGCCTGCCGCAGCGCCTCCACCATGCTCCGTTCGTCCGCCTGGCCGGTGCCGGCAATGTCGAAAGCGGTGCCGTGATCGACCGACGTGCGCACGAACGGGAGCCCGACGGTGACGTTCACTCCCGCCTCGAGCCCGAGCACCTTCACCGGCCCGTGGCCTTGGTCGTGGTACATCGCGACTACCAGGTCGAAATCGCCCCGGCCGGCGCGGAAGAAGAGCGTATCCGCGGGCAGGGGGCCTTCGACCCCGATCCCGCGCTGGCGCAGCGACTCGATGGCCGGGCCGATCTTCTTCTCTTCCTCGCCGCGCCCGAACAGCCCGTGCTCGCCCGCGTGCGGGTTGATCCCGCACACCGCGATCCGCGGACGCGTGATTCCGGCGCGCCCCAGCGCTTCGTGCCCGCGCCGGATCGTGCGTTCCACCAGGCCGGGCTCGATCTTCTCGATCGCGTCGAGGAGCCCGATGTGCGTGGTGACGTGGATCACCCGCATCTTGGGCGTCATCAGCATCATCGAGACTTCCGGCGTGTTCGAGAGCTTCGCCAGGAGCTCGGTATGCCCGGGGTAGACGTGCCCTCCCGCATGCAGGGCTTCCTTGTTCAGGGGCGCAGTGCAGATGGCGGCGATCTTTCCTGCCGTCGCCAGCTCCACCGCGCGGGCGATGAAGTGGTAAGCCGCGTTTCCCGCTGCCGCCGACAGCTTCCCGAAGGGAAGATCCTCGGGCACCAGCGCGATGTCGATACAGTCGATCTCGCCGAAACGCCGGCCGGCGTTCGCAGGGTCCGGCACCGCGTGTATGGAGGTCCTGGCGCCGACGATCTCCGCCGCCTTGCGCAGGCGCCTGGCGTCGCCGATGACGACGGGACGGCACCATTCGTAGACCCCTTTCACGCCCAGGGCTTTGACGATGATCTCGGGACCGATCCCGGCGGCATCGCCCATCGTGATTCCGACGACCGGAGTTGCCATCAAGTGCTCCTCGTGCCGAGCGCTGCCCGGCAGCGCTTCAGCGTGGACGGGTTCCCGAATGCTCCCGCCTTGGTGACGACGGCCAGCGGAGGCTCGGTATCGGTGATGCCGATCGGGACACCGGGTTCCACTTCCCCTGCCAGCCAGACGCCGCTCGCGCCGAGCGCAGCCAGGAGCGCCCGGGCGATGTCGCCGCCGGTAGCGATGGCCCCGGCAACGCGGCCGACGAGCGGAGCCGCCAACCTGGCCAGGGCCGTCGCCAGGCGAAGCGAATGGGAGAGGTCGACCTCGTCGCCGGCGCCGATGATCAAGACGACGTCGCGGCCCGCCTCCAGGGCATTGCGAGCCTCCGGCACCTCGCGCTCGGAGAACAGCGCATCCGCCGCGAGCTCGATGCACGCCGTCCCAGGCTGCGCGCAGAGCTCGCGCGCCTGCTCTCGCGCCACCGAGGATCGGCTGCCGACCAGCGCCAGCACCGGCCCTTCGCGAGGAGCAAAGCGGCGCGCGGCGGTGGTGGCCGGGCGCAAGCGAAGCGCGGCCGGCAAGTGACGCGCGAGTCCGCCGGAGCCGACCCAGACGACCGCGGCGTCGAGACGGGCGCCCGCTTCGGCTACGTGGCGCAGATCCTCCTCGCGGTCGGCGTCGCAGACGATGGCCTCCGCTCCGCGCGGAAGCATTTCGCTGCGGACGGCCTCCAGGTCGGCTCCCGCCACGCGCAGGCCGCAGGCCCGGAGCTGACTGGCGATGTCAGCGGGGCCGGTCATCCCCGACTTGCGCCAGACTTCGGTGCGCTCCAGCAGGACGCCATCCACGAACACCCTGCCGCCACTGGTCGTGCGGCCGAGCGCAGGGAACGCGGGGGCTGCGATGACCACGGGTCGTCGCCCCGCTTCCTTCCCGGCGGCGACCGCGGCGGCTACTTCTTCGCCGACGTGGCCGCGCAAGGTGGAATCGATCTTCTTGTACAGCGTCCGCGCGCCCCGTCCCCAGGCATCCTTCGCGGCTGCATGAACACGCCGGGACGCCTCCTCCGGCGAGGCCGCACGGCTGTCCGTATCCAGCGCAAGCACCTGCGCGTCGCCGGGCGGCGGTCCTTTTCCGAAAGCCACGAAGGTGGGCAAACCGGCGAGAGCAAACGCAATCCCGCAATCCGCTGCGCCGGTCAGATCGTCGGCGATGATGGTCAGCTCCGGCATGCTTCACACCGAGGCCGTTTCCGCCTGCGCCTGCGTCAGACGCTCCTTTGGAGCCCCGGGGCGGCCGACCCGCCGATACCACCACGCGGTCACGATCGGCACCAGGATGGCGGTGACGACCACGCTCGTCGCCACCAGCACCGTGGCGGACGCCGCCGCGGGTTTGTACACCGGGTTCGCGGCGGCCACGATGGCCGGCACGGCCGCGGCGTTGCCCGCGGTCGAGGCTGCCGCCAGCCCGGCGACTCCGTTCCCGCCGGTCAGCCGGTCCACGACGAACAGCGCGGCGCCCGTGACGATCACCACTGCCACGCCGAGGAAGATCCCCAACAGGCCCGCCTTCCACACTACCGTCAGATCGATGTTCGCCCCCAGCGCAAAGGCGAAGAAGGGAATCATCACCGGCACGGCGCGCGCGAGGAAGTCCCGCATCTCCCGATCGAGATTGCCGAGGATCATGCCGATCGCGAGCGGGAGGATGGCGCCCACCAGCGCTTGCCAGGGAAAGGCCGAGAGGCCGGCCACGCCGAGGGTCACCATGGTGAGGAACGGACCGGATTCGACGCTCATGATCGAGTATGCCGCGACGTCGCGCGCGCTCCCGAACTGCCCCATCAAGGCCATGTAGAGGCCCCCGTTGGTATCGTTCATCGCCGCCACGACCGCCAGCGTCGAGAGACCGGCGAGCACGCCCGCGGTCACCGGCGCTTCACCCCAGATCCGTCCGAGGATGATTCCGGCGATCACCGCTACGCTCACCTTCGCGGCGAAGAGCGCTCCGCCTTTCTTCACGATGTAGGGAGTCGCACGGAACTCGATGGTCGCGCCCATGCAGACGTAGAACACCGCGAGGATGGTCAGCGCGCCGGTGAAGAGCGCGCCGGTGAACGAGCCGAAGAAGGTGGGGGTGCCCGGCGCGAGAGTGCGGATGATGGCGCCGAAGAAGAGCGGGACGATCATCATCCCGCCCGGGACGCCCTCGATCGTGCGCTTGATGGGGACCTGCATGCGAGGCCTCCGTGCGATGGCCTTCGAACAGACTGCGGATGCAGCCGCAAAATCGCCAGAGCGTCCCGAGGGATTACGTGACAACCGAATGACACCCGTGCTCTAAGTTGCCTCCCTCCCCCTCAGGAGAGCCCCGGATGCTACGCTACCGCGCGGACCGTAGAACGCTCGCCTATCTAGCCCTGACGACGTTGCTCACGGCCGTGAACTGGACGCTCGGGGCCGTGCACCCGGTCCTCTACCCGGTCACGCTGTTCATGTTCTTCACCACCGCGGTGATCAGTCACAACCACAATCATCTCGGGATGTGGAAGTCCAAGGGCCTGAATCTCCTGACCAGCTACTGGATCGCGATCTTCTACGGCCATCCGGCCGTCGCCTGGGTGCCGACGCACAACCAGATCCACCACAAGCTCAACAACAAGCCCGGGGACAGCTCGCGCTCTCCCAAGTGGTTCGAGGGGAACCACCTGGCTGCCCTGCTGGTGTATCCGACCCTGACGAACCTGGCGCAGACGAAGGACATCAATGCCTTCCTCAAGGACCTGTGGAAGCGCGATCGCGCGGCGTTCTACTCCGCCGCATCCGAGTACGCGGTCTTCTTCGGGAGCATGGCGGCGCTCTTCGTCGCCGACTGGCGCAAGACCCTGCTCTTCTTCTTCATTCCGCAGCAGGTCGCGCTCTTCTCCATCCAGGTGGTGAACTACCTGCAGCACATCGAAACTGACGCCGACAGCCAGTGGAACCACTCCCGGAACTTCATCTCGCGGACGCTGAACGCGTTGCTCTTCAACAACGGCTATCACACCGTCCACCACCTCAAGCCCGGCGTTCACTGGTCCGAGCTCCCGCACCTGCACAGCCAGCACGCCGCCTCGATTCATTCCTCCCTGCTGGTCGAGTCCTGGCTGCGGTACGTGGGCTACACGTACTTCGTACGTCCGCTTCTCCGACAGAGGGCGCCGGCGCTTCCCGCCGAAGAGGTGCTCTAGTCTCTTCCAGGGGTGCGTCCACGTGCGCGAAGCAGCGCGCACGTGACCGTCCAATCCTTTACAGCGGCGGCGTTCACCGTCGACTATCACTGGAATGGGCCGGCCGCCCGAGCGAGGTGCCGTTCTGGTTTCGCGATCCCGCAAGCAGGATCCCGAGCTGTTCCCCCAGGTGCGCGGCGCCCTCGAGGTGCTCGTTCCGAAGAAGCTGCGCCGCCGGATTACCCCCCAGGCGTCGATCCTCGCCGATCTCGGTCTCGACTCGCTCAAGGTGGTCGAGCTGACCATGCTGCTCGAGAAGCAGCTCGGCCGTCCCGTCTTCCTGCCGGAGTGGATTGCCAGCGTCGAAGATCCCGCCGACCTGACTGTCGAGTCGCTCGCCCGCTTTCTCGCCGCAGACAAAAGATGATTGCTGGTTGCACTGGCTCGCTGCGCGGCGGGATCCTCTACCTGACCCTCGACACGCGCGGCTCGTCCGTGAACGTCTTCACGCCGGCGGTCGCGCTGGAGCTGGAGCGCGAGCTCCAGGCCGGACTCGACGCGGGAGCGCGGGCGGTGGTGCTGCGGAGCGCCAAGCCCGGCAGCTTCGTGAACGGAGTCGGGCTCTTGCTCGCTGCTTCGTCCCACGCGGAAGGGGCCGCGATGGAGCGCGCCCGGACGCTGCAGCGCTGTTACGAGCGGCTGGCGGCGGCGCCGGTTCCGACCATCGCGGCCATCGAGGGGAACTGCTACGGCTGCGGGCTCGAGCTCGCGCTGACCTGCGACTACCGCATCGCCCGCGACAGCTACGACACGCACTTCTACATGCCGGAGCTGCGCGACTACGCGTTCATTCCCCTCTTCGGCGGAACGCAGCGCCTCCCCCTCCTCCTCGGCCTTCGCAACGGAATGCAAATGCTCCTCGGCGAGCGGATCGGCGCCCGCCGCGCAATGCGCATCGGTCTCGTCGATCGCCTCGCCGCCGGCGAGAGCGTCCAGGGGACCGTGGGTGCGTTGCTCTCGCGGTTGCGGGAAGCTGGCTGGCCCAAGCGCTCTCCGGGCGCGGCGAGGAAGTCGCCGCCGCCGGATCTCGATGCGTTGCCCGGGCCCGAGCGACGCCTCGCACGGGAATGCTTGCGCCTGGCGCGGCTTCCGTTCACGCCTCGCTATCGTTTGGAGAACGGTCTGCGCGAGGAGCTGTCCGGGTTCTGGCGGAGCGTGGGAACGAAGGAGTCGGAGCGCGCGATGTCCTTCTTCTTCGTGCGCCAGGCGGCGAAGGCGCATGCGATCGGCAGCGCCGCGTACCAGCGCCCGAAGCACGTCGCGCTGTCCGTGGAACGGCGCACGCCCGCGCTCCGAAAGCTCGCGCGGATCCTCGACCAGCGTCGCCTGCCTGGAATCGAGATCAAGCACCGCGGATCCATCGCCTTCTCCACCGCGAAAGTGCCCGGGGCCTTTACCTGCGCGATCGGCACGCTCGACGGCGATGCCGACTGCGCTGCGTTGCTGCCATTTCCCGAGGCGGAGATTCCGCTCATCGAGATCGTTCCCGCCGTGGACGAGGCGCCGTGGCGGCGTGGCGCGCCGCTGTTCCAGGTGCTGGAGCAGGCGGGATTCTCGCCCGTGGTGACCCGGGCGCGGGAACGGTTCGTCAGCGAGCGGCTGCTGGAAGCGTTCCTGGACGCCGCCGGCGAGCGCCCGGCGCGGGGTGCCCTGCTGGAATTCGGCTACCGCCTGCCGCCGCCCCTCGCGCACCGGCTGCGCGGAGGCGGAAGATCAGGAGCTGTCGCTGAGCGCGTGTCGCTGGCGATCGCAGCGGAGTGCATCGCGGCGCTGCGCCGACGCGAGCTCACGCATCCCTCGCAGGCGGATCTGCTCGCGGCCGTCCTCTTCGGGTTCCCGTCGGTGCGCGGAGGGCTCCTCCGTCACGTTGGGTCGGGAACGTCCCGTCTCGCGCGCGACGCCGCCCGCGTCCTCGGCCGATAGCCGCGGCTAGCCTTCCGACATGCGCCGCCGCGCTACGAATCGCGCCAGCGCTCCGCGGGCCGCATCGACGAGCCGGAGGGGAAACGGCACCTGCAGGGCTTCCGTGCCATTGAGGCGACCCGACAGATAGCGGTCGCGGGCGTCGCGCCGCATCAGCTTGCCGCTCGAGGTGCGCGCCAGCGAGCCCGGTTTGAGCAGGCAGATTTCCTTCGGGGACAGTCCGATTTGCTCCGCCACCGTGGCCCGCACGACCTCCGAAAGCTCGAGCAGGTCAGCGGGGGAACGAGGCTGGACTTCGGCGAGCAGCACCAGCGACTCGGTGCCGAGCTCCGGGTCGGCGACACCGAAGGCCACTGACCGCCCGGCGCGAACGCCCGGCACCTCCTCGGCGGCGCGCTCGATGTCGGAGGGCGAATACGAACGGCCCGCGACGATGACGAGGTCCTTGAGGCGGTCGACGACGTAAAGCTCGCCGTCCGCCAGATACCCTACGTCTCCCGTGCGCAGGGAGGTCCGGCGCTCGGGGACCACGTGGTGCTGCTCGAAGTACCACGGTGAGATGCTCGGTCCCCGTATCCAGATCTGCCCCAGCTTGCGCTCGGGCAGCGGAGTATGATCCTGACTGACGCTGACGATGGTGATCTCGTGCCCTTCGATCGCGGGGCCGACGGAGACCACGGGAATCGTGGCGGGGCCGGCCGGCGCAGGAACGGCAGAGCCGTTCGCCAGCTCGTCGCGAAGCACGTGATCGATCTTCACGCCCCGGCCGAGCGGAGGAAAGGCGGCCGCCAGCGTGCACTCCGCGAGTCCGTAGACCGGGAAGTAGCTCGATGCGCGGAAGCCCATCGGAGCGAGCCTCTTGCAAAACGCCTCGGCGGTGCCGGGGTCGACCGGCTCGGCTCCATTGATCGCCGCTCGGAGGCTGGAGAGGTCGAACCCCCGCAGATCCTCGTCGGAAACCTTCCGGGCGAGAAGGCCGTACGCGAAGTTGGGCGCCACGGTGAGGGTGGCGCGCGCGTCCGACACCGCCTGCATCCAGCTCGCCGGACGGAGCATGAACTCGAGCGGCGAGAGCAGCCAGCAGACGGCGCCATGCGCGAGCGGCGCGAGGAGGCCGCCGATGAGGCCCATGTCGTGGTAGAGCGGCAGCCAGGACACCACCCGGTCCTCGTGCGTCAGGTGCAGGGCCTTGCCCATGGCGTCCACGTTGGCCGCCAGGTTGCCCGCGGTGATCACCACGCCGCGCGGCATCCCGGTGCTTCCCGAGGTGTACTGAACGAGCGCCGTTTCGTCGCCTGCGGCGGGATGCCCCGTTGCAGGCGGGTCGGCGTCCTCCAGCGTCCGCGGCTCGATCACCGGCAATTTCGGCGCGAGCAGGCCGGATTCGCGCAGGTGGGCCGCCGTCCGGCGGTCGGCGAAGACCGCCGAGGGCGCCGCGTCGCGCACGACGCTGGCAAGCCGGTTCACGAACGCAGCCGGGCGCGCGAATCCGTCCAGCGAAGGAAGAGGAACGGGCACGGCGCCGATCGACGACGCGCCGAGGAACCCATCGAGGAAGGCGCGGCCCGTGGGAACGCAGAGCAGGACCCGGTCGCCGTGCCCGAGGCCGTTCTTGGCCAGGGCGGCAGCACAGGTGCCCGCGCCGCGCGCCCACTCCGCGAAGGTCACCCGCTCGTCCCTGAAGGTCTTCCGCGACGCGCTGCGCAGGATGTGGACGGCGACGCGCTCGGGTTCGCGATCTGCGCGGTCGAGGAGCCTTTTTGCGATCGAGTCAGGCATCCGCGATCAGTCCTTTCACCAGCCCGTGACCCAACCGGCGGCGAAGGCGCGCGGTGGGAAATCCGCACCGCTCGAGCTGATCCGGCACCAACGTCCGGTACCGGTGCAACACCCCCTGACGCTCGAGGCGGTCCAGGGCGTGTTGGCGCATCTTCCGCACGGGCAAGCCGAGCTCGCCCCAGACGGGCTCCGCGAACAACGCGGCGACGCTGGCGCGGACGCTTTCGAAGACCAGATCCTCCATCTCCCGCGGCACCCGGCCGGCGAGCGCCTGCGCGAGCGGTTCCCGGAGCTCCTGGCTGTAGGCGAGGTGGCGCGCCTCGTCCTTGAGGTTGACCCGCAGCACCGCCGCAAGCAGTGGCTCGCGCGATTTGGTGAGGAGCGTCGCCACCAGCGAAGCCGCCGTCCACTCGAAGACGACCTGACCGACGAGCAGCTTCACTTCCGGCGAGGCGCAATTCTCCACCGCCGAGAGCGCCGAGCGGAGCTGGCGGCAGGCGGGATAGAGGACGCCGGCCTTCTCGGAGAGATATCGCTGCAGGGCGAGAAAATGCTTCGCCTCCTCCTGAGCCATCACGGCGAGGAACTCGCGGTGCCAGGGCTGATCGCGCGCGGTCAGCACCAGCACCTGGGCGACCAGCTGCTCGCCGCTGCGCTCGCCGACGAGCAGGTTGGACAGGTGGAAGCAGGTCTCGCGAAAGACGAAAGCGCGACGCTGAGAGGTGTTCATGGCCCGGAACGGGCGCAGGCCGGCCGCGAAGAAGCTCTCTTCGGGAAAGCGGGCGCGTTCGGGGTCGACCTGCAGGTTCCAGGGCAGCTCCTCGAATACCCAGGCGTTGCGGAGCGCCGAATCGACCAGGGCCGCGACGCGGTTCATGCGCTCACCGCTTGCAGCGAGACGGCCACGGTCGTTCCGCGGCCGAGCTCGCTTTCGACGCGGACGGTCCCGCGCTGGGCGGTCACCAGCTCCTGGACGATGGAAAGTCCAAGGCCCGTGCCGGAGCCGGGCGGCTTGGTGGTGAAGAACGGGTCGAAGATGCGCGAGAGGTTCTCCTTGCTGATCCCGCAGCCGTTGTCGATGACGGAGAGCTCGACGCGGTCGCCGTTTCGGCACGCGGCGATCCGCACTTCGCCCCGCTGAGGGTCCACCGCCTGCAGGGCGTTGTGGACGATGTTCAGGATGACCTGGAAGAGGTCCTGGGGATTGGCCCGCACCACCTCGCCGTTGATCTCCTGGACGATGCGGACGCCCTTCGGCGTCTGCGGCGCCACCATCTTGACGGCGAGCGGAACCACGTCCTCGAGCTTGACCTCGGCGGAAGCGTCGCCGCTTTGCTTGCGCCCGAAGAGGAGGAGCTGCCGCGTGACCGCAGTAATCCGGTCCACGCTCTCGTCGATGTCCACCAGCATTGGCTCGGCGGCGGGCACGCCGGTCATGTGCCTGCGGAGCAGGGCGATGTTTCCGCGCAGGAAGTGGATGGGGTTGTTCATCTCGTGCGCGACGCCGGCGACCATGCGCCCGAGGGCGACCATCTTCTCGTTCTGCACGAGCGAGGTTTCCGCCTTCTTCAGCTGCTCGAGGGCCTCGCGAATCTTCTGCGCTTGGGAGCGGAGGCGGAGATGGAGCTCGATGCGGGCGTGCAACTCCTGGAGGTCGAAGGGCTTATGGACGTAATCGTCCGCGCCGGCCTCGAAGCCGGCCACCTTCGACTCCACTTCCTCCCGGGCGGAGAGGAGGATGACTGGTACTTCGGCGGTGCGGGAATCGGCGCGCACCTTTCGCGCCAGCGCGATCCCGTCGAGTCCGGGCATCATGATGTCGGAGACGATCAGGTCGGGTGGCTCCGCGGCGATGGCCTGCACTGCGTACGTGCTGTCTGCGAAGGGAAAGACGCGGTACCAGCGGCCCAGCTCCTGCGTCAGATACGTGAGGAGCTCCGGGTTGTCCTCCACGACCGCGAGCCGCGGTCCGGAACCTCCTGCCGGCTGCACATGCGGCGACGGCGCCGGCTGCAGACGCACCTTGGGCAGCTCCGGTGCGCTGGAGGCGGGGTTGGCCCCGGCGACGCGTGGCACCGCGGAGAGATGCACCGTGAAGGTCGTTCCGCGGCCGGGCTCGCTGTCGACGGCGATGCGACCGCCGTGCAGCGTCACCAGCTGCTTCACGATGCTGAGCCCGATGCCCGTCCCGGTGAACCGGCGGGTCGAGGAAGACTCCACCTGGACGAACCGATCGAAGATCCGGTCCACGTCCTGCGGCGCGATCCCGATTCCCTGGTCGGCAACGGTGATCCAGATTCCGTCCCGGTCGCTGCCCACCGCCACCTTCACAGCGCCGCCCGGGCGGGAGAACTTGCAGGCGTTCGAGATCAGGTTGAGGACGATGCGATCGAGGTGCCGTTCGTCGCCGCTCCAGACGAAGGGGCCGTCCTCGGCGACGTCCAGCTCCAGGCGGAGCTCCAGCGACTCCGCGTACGCCTGGGCCTCCTGGGCGATGCGCTGCACCGAGAGTCCGACGTCCACCGGGACGCGGTCGATGCGCGGCTCTCCGGACTCGAGCTTCGCCAGCAGGAGGAGGTCGTTGATCAACTGCAGCAGGCGGGACGCGTTGCGGTGGATGGTGTCGACGAGCGCGCGCTGCACCGTCTCCAGCCGTCCGTGCGACTCGCGCGACAGCGACGAGGCCGGCGCAAGAATGAGCGTGAGCGGCGTGCGCAGCTCGTGGCTGACGTTGGCGAAGAACTCGCTCTTCAGGCGATCCAGCTCGCGCAGCCGCTCGTTCGCCTTCTCCAGGTCGATGCGCAGCTTCACCTCGCGGAGGAAGAGGTTCGTCACCACCCGGTTGCCGATGCAGGTGATCAGCGCGGAGTCCACCAGCAGCATGAGGTTGGAGGCGAAATGCTTCGCCCCGAGCGGCTCGTGGGCCGCCAAGGCCACGGCGAGGTACCCCGCCGGAAGAAGGAAGGCGGTGACGATCACCGCCACCAGCGGAGCGGGGAAGAGGATCGCGATGCCGAACGAGATCAGGTAGTAGGGAAAAACGAAGTCGCTCTCGGTGCCGCCGGTGAGCAGCAGGTTTACTGCCTCGGTGACGTTGCAGACCACGCCGGCGAGGAGCGCGAACGGCAGCCACGGGTAACGCTCGAACACCCGCCCGCGCAGCCCGATCAGGAGGAGCACGATCAGCGCGTCGGCGACTGCCGCGGCGATGGCGCCGCGGGTGAGCTGGGCCGGGTAGTACGCGCCGTCGTAGGCGACGATGGTGAAGGGAATGATCACCACCGCCACCCAGCACGACGCGGTGGCGCGCGCCGAAAGCGTGCGGCTCAGCTCCGCCGCGACCCGAGGATCGGGTCGCGGAGCCACCGCAACGCGCGCTGCGGCCACTGCGCTCGAGAGCGCGTGGGTCCTTTTCCCCCATCCCATGGTTGGGGGAAGGATATCGGTCCCTTGGGCTGCGATCAATGATGGTGGTAACATTCGCGTCGTGCCGGAACCCTCCTACCGCCTGCTCGTCGTCGACGATGAGCCCTTGGCGTTGAACCTGGCCAAGCGGGTGTTCGAGAGCGAGTCCGACATCGCCCTGCACTCGGCCACATCGGCGGTGCGCGCGCTCGAAATGGCGATGATTCACGACATCGACCTCGTGATCACCGACCAGCGCATGCCGGAGATGACGGGCCTGCAGTTCCTCGCCCGGGTCCGGGAAGTGCGCCCGCGGGCCCTGCGGGTCCTGCTCACTGCCTTTCCGGACACCACCGTCGCTCTCAAGGCGATCAACGAAGGTCTCCTCTACCGGTTCATCCTCAAGCCCTGGGAGCCGGAGGACATGCGCGTGACCGTGCGGCGCGCCCTGGAGACCAAGCGACTGTCCGACGAGCACGACCGGCTGGTGAACCAGCTGAAGACGAGCTACGAGGATCTGGTCCAGTCCGAGCACATGGCGGCGCTCGGCCGCCTGTCGTCGGGGATCGGGCACGAGCTGAAGAACGAGGTCGATCCCCTGGTGGCGCGCATCGGGACGCTGGAGGTCGAGGTTGGCCGCGTCCTCGAGGCGGGCCGGGCGGCGACCCGTGCCGTGCAGAAGGGCTTCGCGACCGACGAAACGGAGCGGCTGAAGGATGCGGTGCTGCGGGCGACGCCGGATCTGGCAGGCGCGGTCGACGAGTCGATCGCCGCCATCCGGACGGCGGGGGCGCAGCTCGAGGCGCTCGCGCGCGGCGTCCAGAGCTACACGGCCGCGGTCGAACCCGAGCCGTTCGACATCAACCAGGCCGTCCTCTCCGCCGTGCAGCTGCTTTCGCACCGGCTCCGCGAATCGGTCAGGCTCGAACGCAAGCTCGAGGCGGTGCCGCTGGTGCGCTGCCGCGGCCCGGAGATCACGCAGGTGGTGCTCAGCCTCCTGGGAAATGCGGCCGACGCCGTCCAGCGCGTTCCCGAGCCGACGATCGAAGTGCGTACCTCCCACCAGGGCTCGACGGTGCGCCTCGAGGTCGTCGACAACGGCACCGGGCTCGACCCCGCCGTCGCTCAGCGGCTGTTCAAGCCCTTCACTTCGACGAACGGTGCCGGCGGGCGCGGCCTCGGCCTCAGCATGTGCAAGAGCATCGTCGAGAGGCACGGCGGCACCATCGAGGCCGGCGCGGAAGGTTCCCGCGGCACGCGCTTCACCGTGACGCTGCCCGCGATCGCGGCGGTCTGAGCGCCGGCGCGGCGGGGGCACGCCCGGCGAGAATCGCCTCGGCGCGTCGCTGGACGGCGGGCGCCATTTCAGGGTGCGTGAGCACGTAGAATTCCCCCGAGCGGATCGCGCGCACGGCTCGCTCCGCCACGGCTTCCGGCCGCTGGCCCTGCGCGATCAGCGAGCGAAGCACCGCGTCGGCTCCGGGAGCGGACTGCGCGAGTCGCGTCGCCACCCATCCCGGGCAGAGGACCGACACGCCGATTCGCGCACGGCGCAGCGCCAGGTCCTGGACCAGCGCCTCGGAGAGGGCGACGACGGCGTGCTTGCTGACGCTATACGCGCCTGCGAAGGGTGGGGTCACCAGTCCCGCCATCGAGGCGGTGTTGACGATGTGCGCGCTTTCTCCCTGCGCGATCATCCGCGGGACGAATGCCAGGCAGCCGTGGACGGCGCCCCAGAGATTCGCGCCGATGACGCGGCGCCAGCGGCGGACCGGCACTTCCCAGACGGCGCCGTACTCGGCTACGCCCGCGTTGTTGCACAGCAGGTGGACGGCACCGAAGCGCGCGTACGCCTTGGAGGCCAGGGACTCCACGTCGGACATCCGCGACACGTCCGCGCGGACGGCGATCGCGCCAGGAATGGTTCTCGCGAGGTCGCGCAGGCCGCGGCCGTCGATGTCGGCCAGCACCAGATGCATCCGCTCGCGCGCGAGCCGCTCTGCGAGCGCGCGGCCGATCCCGCTGGCCGCGCCGGTGACGACGGCTGTCTTCCCGCGGAGCGAACGCACCGCGAGAGTCTACCCGTCGTCGTGCCCCCGGTTGAAGTGGCAGAGCGTACCCACCAGCCTGCCCGTGAAGGTCCCCCCGAGCAGGGAGCCTTGGGAGACGAGCATACCGGTGATGTGCTTGAAGCGCCCCGTGCCGCTCACCACCTGCTGCATCTCGGAATACAGGCCATCCGTGAGGATCCCGTAGTCCTTGATGGTCACCGTGCCAGATCGGGTCGTGACGGTGAGGACACCGGTGTAAAGAATGTCGCCGCTCGGGGTCGGCGTCATGCTTTGCACGCCGAAACGCGTGGAGCCGGCGAGCAGCCCGGAGTCGATGTTCCCTGCGGTGCAAAACCCGATCGGGCTCTCCCCCGGAAGGCAGCCGGTGACGCTGGTCGTGATCATCGCGTGGATCGGCTTGCACTGATCCGCGCGAGCCACCCCGGACGCAAGCACACCGATCGCGAGCGCTGACACAGCCGTGAGCAGTCGCATGGTTTGCTCCTGCAGGCGACGTAACGTCGCCCAGCGGGTAGCAATCAAGGCGCCCGAGTGGGTACATGTAATTTTGCACGACGCTACAGGGTGTTGCGCAGGGCGGGCGGGGGGTCTGGACCGGGCGCGGGCGGCTGCGGCCGCCGATCCTGGAGCATCTCTACGATGCCGACCGACAGCGGCACCAGCAGTGCGCAGGCTGCCACTGCAACCGTCCCGTGCCACCCCCAGCGCACGTAAGCAGCCCCGCTGGCGCTGATCCCCGCTGCGCCGCCCAGATAGTACAGGAGCACATAGAGGGAGTTCGCGCGCCCGCGGCTGCCGGTCAGCCTGCCGTTCAGCGAGCCCACCGCCGCGGAGTGGATGGCGAAGAACCCGCCGCAGATGCCGGCGAGGCTGGCTGCGATCACCGGAAGCGACGGGATCAGGGTGAGCGCAAGGGAGAGCCCGAACAGGACGCAGCCCGCGATCAGCGTCAGGCCGGTTCCGAAGCGTCGGGTGAGGGTCCCGGAAAACGGCCCGGCGGCGATGCCGACGAGATAGGCCAGGTAGAGCAGGGTGATGACGCGGACCGAGGCGTGAAGCGGCGCGCCCGACAGGTAGAACGGGATGTAGTTGAACATGGAGGAGAAGACGAAGAAGGCGAAGAAGCCGACGGCGAACATGCGCAACAGTTCCTCTCGCGCGAGCAGCGCGAGGAAGCCGGCCGGGTCGTGATCGGCGCGGGTGTGCGGCGGCTCGCGAGGCAGCCAGCGCAACGCCGCGACCACGGCGCCCGCTACCATCGCCGCCGCCGCGATGAATGCCAGCCGCCAATGAGCGGCCGGGAATACGAATCCGCCGAGGAGACGCCCGCCCATGCCTCCCGCAACGGTCGCCGAGACGTACCAGCCCATGACCAGGTTGAGTCGCTGCGGCGGCAGCGTGCGCGACAGGTACGCCGCCAGGCACGTGCTCATCGACGGGATGAAGAGGCCCTGCAGGAAGCGGGCAGCGATCAGGACGCCGATGTGCGGCGTCAGCGCGCAGGTGACGCTGGCGGCCGCCACCACCGCTCCACCGCACAGGACGATGGGGCCGATGGGAACCCGGTCGGCGAGCACGCCAAAGGGAAGGTTGGCGAGCGCGATGCCGAGGACGACCGCGGAGACGGTGAGGGAGGCGACGCCCGGCGTGACGCCGAACTCGGCCGTCAGCACGGGCAGGACCGGCTGCGTGACGTACATCGTGAGGAAGGTGGTGGCGACGAGCGCGAACACCACCGCCTGCATTCCGCGTTCGCCGTTCGGGGCTCGCACGGGGGGCGCAACCTACCGCGAACGGCCGTCGGGGCGAAGATTCAGGTCCAGCGGACCGCGTACTGCGCGTCGGCGCCGGAATCGTCGAACCGGATCTGCTCCGGATGGCCACGCGGAACGCGGCTCCGAGATAGCCGCGGGGATCGTTGGCTGCCGTCACGACCTGAGGCTTGCCGAGAATCGCGGATTCGCGCAACGGGGAGCCGCGCCCACTTGCGCGCACGGTTGCCGCCGGATGGCGCCGCGAAGCGCGCCTGCGTCAGGCGCGAAGCAGCGCGAGGTTCTCGTCCGCGCGGGCGCGGAAGGATGCGCTGTCGCCGGAGAACACCACGCGGCCCTTGAGGAGAATCAAGTGCCGGTCCCCAATCTCCAGCAGCGTCTTGACTTCCTTGTCGACGATCAACGACGCGATCCCTTCGCCGCGCAGGCGCCGGACCGCGGACCAGATCTCCTGGCGGATCAGGGGCGCCAGGCCCTCGGTCGCGCCGTCGAGGATCACCAGCTGCGGATTGATCAGCAGGGCGCGGGCGATGGCGAGCATCTGCTGCTCGCCCCCGGAAAGCTGGGATCCGAGATGGGTCAGCCGCTGGCGCAGCCTGGGAAAAAGCGCGAGAGCGCGCTCCTCCGTCCAGGCCCCGGGGCGCTGCGCGACCCGGAGATTCTCCGTCACGGTGAGAGTGGGAAAGATGCCGCGCCCTTCCGGCACCAGCCCGATGCCCTGCGCGGCGATCCGGTGCGCCGGCCAGCCGGTCACGACGTTGCCGCGAACGCGCACCTCTCCGGAGCGCGGCGGCGTCAGCCCCAGGACGCTGCGGATGGTGGTGGTCTTCCCCATCCCGTTGCGGCCCATCAGCGTCACCGTCTCGCCCTGGGCGATGGAGAAGCTGACGCCGTGCAGGACGTGGCTTGCGCCGTAGAAGGTGTGGAGATCGGTCGCTTCCAGCAGCGCCGTCACGCGATCTCCTCGCCGAGATACGCCTCGCGGACCGCCGCGCTCGAGCGGATCTCGGCGGGCGACCCGGTGGCCAGCACCCGGCCGTCGACCAGCACGGTCACCGCGGCCGAGACGCTGAAGACCGCGTCCATGTCGTGCTCGACGAGCACCACCGTGCGGCCGCGGGCGATCTTCCTCAGCAGGTCCATCACGCGAATGGCCTCGTCGTGGCCGAGCCCTGCGAGCGGCTCGTCGAGCAGGAGCAGGGAAGGTTCGGTGGCCAGCATCATGGCGATCTCGAGCTGCCGCTGCTCGCCGTAGCTGAGGTGACCGGCCATGGTGGCGTGTCGCTGCGTCAGTCCGGAGGCCTCGAGCGCATGCGCGGCGCGGATGCCGACTTCCGCGTAGCGTCCGGCGGGCCGGAAGAAGCGCATCGACGACTCCAGCCGCGACTGCGCGGCCAGCCAGACGCAATCCGCGCACGAGAGCCCGGGGAAGAGATTCGCGGTCTGGTAGCTGCGTCCGATTCCGATCCGCGAGAGTCGATCCGGGGTTGCGCGCGTCACGTCTTCGCCGCGGAAACGGATTTGCCCGCTGGTCGCTCGCAACTCCCCGGAGAGCAGGTTCAAGAACGTCGACTTCCCGGCCCCGTTCGGTCCGATCACGGCGTGGACGCGCCCCTCCTGGAACGAGAGCGAAACGCCGTCGACGGCAGCCAGCGCTCCGAAGCGGCGCGTCAGCCCCACCGTCTCGAGCAGCGGCTCAGCCACGCGATGCTCCGGGCACGAGGCCGGCCAGGCCGCGGGGAAGGAAGAGCACGACCGCGATCACCAGCAGCGCGATCAGCGCGTTCCAGTGCTCGGTGACGCGCTCGCCGTAGTGCTCGATGAACGCGAGGAGCAGCGCTCCGAGGGCGGGGCCATACAGCGTGCCTCTGCCACCGAGCAGGACCGTGACCAGAATGAGTCCGGACTGCCGCCATCCGAGCTGGGCGGGATTGACGAAGCCGTACAGGGTCGCGTCCAGATACCCGGCGAGTCCCGCCAGCGCTCCGGCGATGACGAAGGCAACGAGCTTGTAGCGTCGCGTCGGAAACCCGAGCGACCGCATCCGCTGCTCGTTTCCGCGGATTCCCTCGAGGACCCGGCCGTAAGGCGCTCGCAGCACACGCGAGAGCAGCAGGTAGACGAGCACCAGCGCAATCCAGATGACGACGTACGCGGCCGCTCGCCCTTCCACCGGGCGAGACTGGACGTAGAGGCCATCCGAGCCCCCCAGCGCGGGCGAATCGTTGAACACGTAGAAGAGCATCTGCGTGAACGCGAGCGTGACCATGATGAAGTACACGCCCGTCGCCCGCAGGCTGAGCCATCCGATGATCAGCGCCGCGATCGCGGCACAGGCGACCGAGATGGGGAGCGTCACGAGGGGATTCACCAGGCCGAGGCCGTTCGTCAGCCCGGCAAGGACATACGCGGCGAGACCGAAGAAGGCGGAATGCGCGAGGCTGACCAGGCCGGTGAAGCCGACGAGCAAATCGAGGCTGATGGCGAGGATGCATCCGATCATCGCCTTTCCCAGAAACTGCAGCCAGAAGCGGTCGCCGCTGAGCGCGACCGCGCCGAGCGCCGCCGCCGCGACGAGCAGGAGCAGGCGCCTCCTCATCGTCCCTCGAAGGCGGCGCCCAGCAGTCCCCGCGGGCGCCAGAGCAGCACCGCGGCCATGACGGCGTAGACCGTGGCGCTGGCGAAGCCGGGCAGCAGCACTTTCCCGAACGTGTCGGCGAGGCCGACCAGCAGCGCGCCGACGAACGCTCCCTTGATCGATCCGATCCCGCCGATCACCACCACCACGAACGAGAGGATGAGAACGCCCTCGCCCATGCCCGGGTAGACGGTGGTGAGCGGGGCGGCGAGCATGCCGGCGAGACCCGCCAGCGCGGTGCCGGCGCTGAAGAGCGTGGCAAACAGCTTGCGCACGTCGATGCCGAGGGCCTCGACCATCTCGGCGTTGGAGGCGCCGGCGCGGACGCGCATGCCGAACCGGGTCTTGAGGACCACCTGCCGCATGGCGGCGGCGACGCAGATGCAGGCCAGCGCCGTGAGCGCCCGCCAGGCGGGCCACGTCTGCGTCTCGCCGAGCGGCATCGTCCAGGCCAGCGCTTTCGGCGTCGTCACCCCGTGCACGTCGTTGCCGAAGAGCCCGCGCTGCAGCTCGTTGAAGAGGAGGACCAGCCCGTAGGTGAGGAGGACCTGCGAGAGATGGTCGCGGGCGTACAGCCGCGCGATGGCGAGACGCTCGACCACGAGGCCGACGAGGACCATGACGGGAAGGCCGACGAGAATCGCGAGCAGCAGGCTGCCCGTCCGTTGCGAGATCCACCACGCCAGGTAGGCGCCGAGCATGTAGAACGAGCCGTGCGCGAAATTGAGGACGCCGAGGACGCCGAAAACCAGGGTCAGTCCGCTCGCGACGAGGAAAAGCAGCAAGCCGTATTCGACGCCGTTGACGACCTGCAAGGCAAAGAGCGAAAGGCTCATTTCCCCGTCTTGCAGCCCGCGGCCGGGTCCTCGGCTGCCTTCATCGCCACGCCGAGCACGACTTCCTTCCCGCCTTTCACCTGCCGCAGATAGATGTCCTGGATGGGGTTGTGCGCCTTGGAGAACCGGAACGGCCCGCGTGGGCTCTCGAGGCGAACGCCCTCGAGCGCGGCGATCAGGTCCTTCTGTGCGCCGGTATCTCCCTTGACCTTTCCGAGCGCCTGCGCGAGCGCGTTCACGGTGTCGTAACCGGCCACGGCGTAGACGTCCGCGTCGCGTCCCGTCGCCTTCTTGAAGGCGTCGCGGAACTTCCGGTTGGCGGCGTTGTCGAGCGCATCGGCGTAGTGCAGCGTCGTCTTGATGCCCTCGGCGGCCGGTCCCTGCGCCGCGAGGACGCCTTCGGTGAGGAAGCCGGACCCGTAGAGCGCGACGCGGTCCTTGAGTCCCGCGTCGGCGTAGTCCTTGACGAACTTCGCGGCGCCGGCGCCCGCGAAGAAGACGAAGACGGCATCCGGCTTGAGGGAGGCGATCTCCGACAGGTTCGCCTGGAACTCGGTGCTGGGGAACGGGACGGCGATCTCCTTCGCGACGGTGCCGCCGCCCTTGGCGTAGCCTTCCTTGAAGGCCGCCATCGACTCCTGGCCGAAGCTGTAGTTCCAGAACATCAGCACCGCCTTCTTGTGCCCCGCCTTGAGCATCACGTCGGCGCACGGATACGAGGTCTGCCAGTTCGAGAAGGAAGTGCGGAACACGTGGGGCGCACAGAGGTTGCCGGTCACTGCCTGCGCGCCCGCGTTGGTGACGATGGTGAGAACGTTCTCCTGGCGGACGATCTGCATCATCGCCATCGCCACGCCGGAATGGACGGGTCCGGTGAGGATGTCGACCTTTTCTCCGGCGATCAGCTTGTTGACGTTGGCCGGCGCCTTGGCGGGATCGGACTCGTCGTCGACGGCCACCCACTCCACGTCCCGGCCACCGAGCTTGCCGCCGTGCTCGGTGGCGGCGAGCTTCATCGCGTCGGTGATGTTGTGGCCGAGCGCCGCGTAGGTTCCCGAGTATGGCAGCAGCAGCCCGATGCGCAGCTTGGCGGCGGTGGCGGAGAATAGCCGGCGAGGAAGGAGTGCGGAGCAGGCTGCGGCACCGAGGATCTCGCGTCGGGACAGGGCCATGCGACCTCCAGGGTGCGGTAGTACGACAGAAGTCCGCGTTCGCCGTCAACCGGCGCGCGTGCTGCGCGCGGCGCGCATCAGTATGGTTTCTGCCCGACCCAGTTGCCCGGCGGCTCGTAGTCGCAGACCCAGAAGTCCCAGCTTCCGCCCGAGGGCGGCGCGAACGGCCAGTTGACGGTGCAGATGCGGTGCGCGCATCCGGTGCGCAGCGTGTCGCGCCAGACGAGCTGCGTGTAATGGCCGCACTGCTTGCCGGAAGCGCAGGTGTTCGTCGCGTAGTCGTAGTCCTGCACCTCGCTGGCCCAGGCGGCGACGACGTCCGCCGCCGTCCAATGGCCGGATGGCGCGCTGGCGGCGATGTTCTCGCCGCGCTGACCCCGGCCGGGGTTGTGCTGATAGTTGCAGCCGGCGGCCCAGGCTTGCGCAACAGCAGCCGCGTCCGCCGACCAGGTCAGCGCAGGCAGCGATGACGGAGGCGGCGGCTGGGGAGCGCGGCGAACGGCGTTGTGGAGATCGAGCCAGGTCTGCGCGTCGGCGTCAGGCGCAGGCTGCGGAGCGGCGTCGGATGCTCCGGTCAGTCCCGGCTCGCACCCGGCGGCAAGCAGGACCGCGGCGAGGAAAGGGCAGCAGCGCACGTCACAAAACTATTCACCGCCGATCGAGCCGGCACAGCGTAAGGTTGGCATCGTGTTCTCGCGCCGGCTTCCGCATGTCGTGACCCGCAAGGATCTCGCGCTCCTCGTAGCGCCGACCTACGCGGCGTCTGCGAACGTCGACTTCGAAGAAGCGCACGAGCGGATGGAGCGTGCCGTCGGCAGTCAAAGGGTAATCGATGAGCTGTACGCGGGCATCTCTGCGGCGCTCGAGGACCGAAGAGGGCCGCGCACTACGGAGGATGCGCTCATCGACGCGCTTTCTGCCGGCGTGCAGAAGCGTCGCAGCCGCGTCAAGGCAGCGACGTTGAGCCCGGCGGTATCCGCGGTGATGGTGCTGCTGAACCTCGAGCTCGGCTATGCGCCGGAGATGATGCGTGGCGCGCTCGAAAATGCGAAGGGAAAGGCGTTGCTCGACGAAGGGCGGCGCGCGCTCGGCGCGCACCTTTTGAAGGAGCTGATCAAGTAGCTCGGGTCTATCCCAGGGCGCAGGCGAGAAACGTCGTCGACCGGCCCAGCACGATCGCCTTGCAGCAGCGCAGCCAGGCGACGACACCGAAGCTCGAAACGATCAGGACCGTATGCCGCAGCACGTCGTTGGTGGTGATCAGCCCCTGGATCATGACGCGGCTCCGTTCCGGTTTCGAGTGCCGGTGTGACCCGTTGCCACGGCCGTGCCAAAGACCGAATCCCCCACGGACGGGGGAATTCGGGCTTCCGGAGCGTTTCGCGCCCCCTGCGGCGCAACGTGGCGCCGCTTGCGCATCGACGACGCACCAGCAGTGCCGGAAATCGCGACAGTCTGCCGCGCCGCCCTTTCTCATCGCTGCGGCCGCACCGACGACCGCCCAGCAGTGATTCGCGGACGGAATTGCCAGAGCCAGTCGCCCGGTCGCACGCGCTCGCGCGCGTGCTCCGGGTGACGCGCCCCGTAGTAGAGCGTCACGCGCGAGTGCAGCTCGAGGCGCGGCCGCTCGTCGAGGCGGCAGCGCGCGTTCCGTTCGACCTCCTCGCAAAACTCGTGCGCGAAGCGCCAGCTCCAGGCGCCTGGCGTGACGCCGCCCTTGGCGCCGATCTCGAGTACGTACAGGACCGGTGCGCGGATGAGCCGTTCCAGCAGCCTGCCGGGTGGCAACCAGGAGACGAGCACCAGCTCGGGCCGCATGCGCCGGATGGCGGCGAGCGCGTCGAAGCGGAGCACGCAGCCGCCGAGGCGGACGCCCGGAACGCTCACGCCGCGAAATTCACGGCGCTCGCCCGCCGTCATCCGGGCACGAGGATCGGCCCAGGCACCCGAATCGCTCGCCACGATCCGTGTGCCCCGCAGCGCGGGGCGCAGGGCCGCGGAGAGAAACCCATCGCCGGCCGCGACCTCGAGGATGCGCCGGGCACCGCAGGCGCGGATGCGTGCTGCGAGCGCGCGGACCAGCTCACGCGTCGGAAGCAGATAGAGCGGCCCACGCGGATCGAATTCGCAAATGCGGAACAGCTCCCCTTTGGGCAGCCGCCCGAGCGCGGCGTCGAGCGCGCGCGCCGGTGGAATCCGCCGCGCGCCGGAACGGGTCCACAGCAGGCGAGTGACGTCTTCGCGCGCGCCCACCGGCTGCCTCTACTCCGAGGGTGTGTACGCTCGCAACCGGGTTGCAGTACAGGCGCAAAAGCCCTACGCGCACGCACCCCGGTCGATTGGAAGCGCGCAGGCTTCGCACTACGCTGTCGATGGTGGGTGCCTTGCCTGCAACGGAGGGCCCATGTTGAAGGACGACCAGGGGAGTCATCCGCGGCTGCGGGTGAACGGAGTCGCGGCGCACGTGCGTTGCGGATCGGTTGCGTTCTCCTGTGAGGTGGAGGAGCTCTCCGTCGGCGGCGCCTTCTTCCGTACCGACCAGCTCTTGCCCGCGGGATCCGATCTGCAGGCCGACCTGGTCAAGCCGGGCGCGCGGAAGGTCCTTCACCTCGGCGGACAAGTGAGAGGCGCGTTCGGGAGCGGCCTTGGTCAGCATCCCGGTCTGGACGTCGAATTCAGCGCGATGACCAGCGACGACTCCGGGCGGCTGGGTCAGTGGCTGGACGAGATGATGGCGCGCGGCACCGCCAAGGAGATTACCCGCCCCATCGCGCCGGTCCCGGCCGCGCCCCGGGAGGGCTCCGCCGCCCCCGCGCCGGATGCGAAGCTGATGACGCAGATCAAAGGCCTGCTGCTGGAGATGGACGAGCTGCGCGATCGCCTGCGCCTGCGCGAGGGAGAGATCGACCAGCTCCGCCGCGAGCTCGCCACCGCCGAGCAGTTGATCGGAAAGCGTCCGACCTGATCCGCGGCCGCCGCGAAGGCGCGGTTACCCCGTCGCGCGCACGCTTGCCGGCCGCCGGCCGACGAAGCGGGAACGATCGAATTCGCGCCGGCTCTTGTGCGAGACGATCTGCAGGCAATCGCCGCGGCCCTGCACCCCGGTGAAGACGGACCAGGCGAGGAACAGGTGCCAGAGCCGATACCAACGCTCGCCATACGCCCGGACCACCCGGTCGCGGTTCTTCATCCAGTTCTGGTACCAGCGATGGATGGTCATGCCGTAGTGGACGTTGATGTTCTCCACGCTGCGGATCTCGAATCCGGCCTTCTCGAGCTGTGTGGACACGAACGAGAGGGGAAGGCTCGCGTCGGCGCCCGGGAAGATGTACCGGGACATGAACATCGCCCAGGTGAAGTCGGACGCGTCCCAGTATCCGCCGCGATCGTTGCGCACCACGCCGAGCTCGGGTGGGCGGCGCAGACCGACGATCTGCAGGAAGAACAAGCCGTCGTCGTCGAGCAGCCCGCTCACCTGGCGGAGGAACTTCTGGAAGTTCTTCACGCCGACGTGCTCCGCCATCTCCAGGCAGGAGATCTTGTCGTAGGCGGGGCCGGGGATGTCGCGGTAGTCGAGCGTCAGCACGCGGGCGCGTTGTTCCAGGCGGCGCGCCTGGATCCGCTCGGTGGCGAATTCCGTCTGCTTGCGGCTCAAGGTGACGCCGGTGGCGTCGACGCCGAAGTGCTCGGCGAGGTCGGCGACGAGAGTGCCCCAGCCGCAACCGATGTCGAGCAGCCGGTCTCCGGCCTCGAGCTGCAGCTTCTCGCCGACGTCGCGGATCTTGCGCTCCTGCGCCGCTTCCAGGGACTCGTCGGGCGCGCCGAACTTCGCGGACGTGTAGACCATGGAATGGCCGAGGAACGCCTCGAAGAAGTCGTTCCCGCGGTCGTAGTGCTCGCACACGAACGCCCGGTCCGCCGCCTTCGAGTGCACCAGCACCGAGGGGAGGAATTTCATGATCAGGAACTTCGCCTGATCCCAGGTGAAGCGGTAGTTGACCCAGTCCGCCCTGGCGCACAACAGCTCGTGCAGATCGCCGCTCACGTCGATCGATCCGTCGATGTAGCGCTCGACGAACGTGCTCATCGGAATGCGCCGGTCGCGGAATGATTGCGCCGCGACGTCATCGCGGAACCGAAGGACTTGGGAAGGCGACGGCATGAGACTCCTTGTCCGGGGACGAACGTAATCCTGGATACGTGGGACCCGGTATCCTACCGGTTTCCCGCAAATGCGCCATGCCCTCTCGAGAGCGGCTCGATTAGGGCCGCCGGCGCCGGGCGAGCAGCCCGGCGCAACCCAGCGCCACCATCCAGTTCAGCGCGACTCCCGACGTCGAGCATCCGGTCGACGAGGAATTCACGGGGATGTTGGTGGTCGAATCGCTCCCTTTCGAATCGACTCCAGCGTCCGGCGGAGGGACCGCTCCCGCGTCTGCGCCGTCGTTCGAGCCGGCATCCACCCCTGCATCGGATGGAACAGGAGTCGAAATCGGTACGACCTCCGCCGCGACGGCTTGCAGGAACGATGCGTCGGCGGCGGACATGTAGAGCGCCGGCAATCCCACCGGCGACTCGCCGAAGATGACCGCGTAGAAGACGCAGGCGTCGAGATAGACGCCGGCATCGTTCGGGTGCTTGTCGTCCATGAAGAGGTACGTCAGGGGCTTCGTCGCGAAGACCTTCTCGTACGCGCGGCTGAGCGGCGCGATTGCGTTGCGCGTGGAGAGATTGCCGGAGAGCGTGCCGTAGTTCGCCTCCAGCGCGGCCACGTAGGCCGCGCGCGTGGCGAACCTGCCGAACGGATAGACGACATCGGTCGCCCAGTTCTCGAAGAGGAGCACCGTGCCGGAGGTGGTCAGCGATCGCTGCACGGAGGGTTGATAGGTGACCTCCGCCGTATTGTAGAACTGGGCGGCATCCAGGACCGGCAGCGTGCTGTACTCCTGGAGCACGACGAAATCGTAGTGCGTCGCTCCGGTCAGGAAAGGCTGCGCGATGTTCGCGTTCCATGTGTCCTGGAGCGTGTGCCCCATATTGATCGCTTCGTTGTAGGTGAACGTCTTTCCGCTGCTGGAAGCGAGCCGGGAGAGCACCTTCGGCATATCCTCGCCGGTGGCGCCCGTCTGGGTCGCGATCAGGCTGTTGCCGATGAAGAGGACGCTGGCGCTCGCCGTCACGTCCCGGGACGAACGCTGCACCTCGAGCGTCGGTCCCCCTGCGCACGAGCAGAGCATGGAGAGCAGGGCAGGAGCTGCTGTTCGGGCGAGAAGCTTCATCGGGCCTCCAGGTCGCAGGCTGAAGTTCGAACCGCCCGCCCGGATGACGAAATTCCGACAAAGCGCAAGGCGGGGTGGACCCGTGGACCACCCTGTGCGCGGCGGGCACACACGACGCGCGCAGGCTCTGCTAAGACGGGCTGCGCAAATGGAGCAGAACGGCAAACCCGCCGGGGTCGCCACCGGGCTCGTCGCCGAGACCGAACGGCTTGTCTTGCGCGAGTTCACCGCCGCGGACGCACTGTTCGTATTGCGGCTGCTCAACGAGCCCTCGTTCGTCCACAACATCGGAGATCGCGGCGTGCGGACGGCGGAAGAGGCCGTGCGCTACCTGAACGACGGTCCGATCGCGAGCTACGCGAAGCATGGCCACGGGCTGTACCTGGTCGCGCTCAAGCCGGGTCTGCAGCCGATCGGAATGTGCGGCTTGCTCAAGCGCGACAAGATCCGCGACGTCGATCTCGGCTACGCGTTCCTTCCCGAGTTCTGGTCGAACGGATACGCGCGCGAATCGGCAGCGTCCGTTCTCGCGATCGCGAGAAGGCTCCGCCTCACCGCGGTTGCCGCATTCGTCTCTCCCGGCAATGCCCCCTCCATCCGGCTGCTGGACAAGCTCGGTTTCGCGCCCGCGGGAGAGACGAAGCTCGAGCCGGCGGCCGCGCCGGTGTTCGTCTACCGTCTGCAACTCCGGTCACCCCCAGGAAAACCCCATGGCAGAGCTCAAGGCGGGTAAGATCGTCGAGTGGCACAGGCTCTCGCCGAGCCTGTCGCTCTTCAGGCTCGTCTCGCGTGACGGCGGCGCGAGGTTTCCTTCCTACGAGGCGGGGCAGTACATCGCGCTTCGCCGCGACGATTGCCTGCTGACGCGGAAGGTGAAGGACGGAGACGAGATCCGCTACGTCCCCGACCTCGACGATCAGGGCCGGCAGAAGCGCGGCGCGGTGACCCATTCGTACTCGATCTCCTCCGCGCCGTTCGAGACGGAGCAGGGGAACTATCTCGAGTTCTACGTGGTGCTCGAGCAGGGGAAGGACGGCGTGCTGGGTCGGTTCACCGAGTCGCTCTTCCGCGGAGTCGAGTCGGACCACAACGATCGCCTCGCGTACGTCGAGCGGATCGTCGGCGACTTCACGCTCGCCAAGCGTGCGGTGGGCTTCGAGCACGTTTTGATGGTGGGGACCGGGACCGGACTTGCGCCGTTCGCGTCGATGATCAAGCAGCTCAACCGCGATGCGGGCGGCGGGAAGCGGCCGGAAGCGCGCTTCACGCTCCTGCACGCGAATCGGACCTTCGAGGAGCTCGCGTACCACCGCGAGCTGCTCGACATCGAGAGCGCGAAGAGCCTCGACTTCCTCTACGTGCCTTCGGTGAGCCGGCCCACCACGCGCGATCTCGCCGACCCCCACCTCGGCACCGGCCGCGCCAACAACCTCTTGCGCCAGGTGTTCGGCCTTCCCTCGAAGGAACCGTCTGTGGCGACGGCGCCCACGTTTCCCCGCACCCGGCCGCTGGAGATGGTGCAGAAGCGCGTCGATCCCGCGCGGACGGTGGTCCTCACCTGCGGCAACCCGAACGCGATGGCGGACATCGCGTGGATCGCTCAGCAGACGGGGATGAAGTTCGAAAAAGAGGACTGGTGAGAGAGCCGTGCTACATCCCGGCCGATGCTTTCGCTGCGCGTCCAGGAGCATCGCGAAGCGGCGGCGCGGGCCGGACTCCGCTACGTCACCGACGGCGTTCCGGGCATTCGCCGGCAGCGCGTGGGCAGAGGGTGGATCTTCTTCGCGCCCGACGGATTGAGGATCAAGGACGTTGCCGAGCGCGCGCGCATCGAGGGACTCGTCGTTCCCCCGGCCTGGAGCGAGGTCTGGATCTGCCCCGATCCGCGCGGCCACATCCAGGTCACCGCTCGCGATGCGCGCGGGCGGAAGCAGTACCGCTATCACCCGCGCTATCGCGAGGCGCGGGACAAGTCGAAGTTCCGGCGGATGCTCGAGTTCAGCGAGATCCTCCCCGATGTGCGCGAGCGGGTGGAGCGCGACCTGCGCGCGCACGACCTCAGCCGGCGTCAGATCCTGGCGACTGTCGTGCGCCTGCTCGACAAGACGTTGATCCGCGTCGGAAACGACGAGTACGCCCGCGAGAACCGCTCTTTCGGCCTCACCACCCTGCGCGGCCGGCACGTCCAGATCGACGGCGCCAGGCTCTACTTCTCGTTTCGGGGAAAGAGCGGCGTCAATCATCAGGTGGCGATCACCGATCGCCGTCTGGCCCGCATCGTCCAGCAGTGCCAGGATCTGCCCGGCCACGAGCTGTTCCAATACGTCGATTCACGGGGCAAGCGGCAGTCCATCTCCTCCGACGACGTCAACGCCTATCTGCGCGAGACCACCGGCCGGGACATTACCGCCAAGGATTTCCGCACCTGGGCCGGGACGATGCTCGCCGCGAAGGAGCTCTGCGCTCTCGGTCCGCCGACGAGCCGCCGGGAGGCGGAGCGCAACGTGGTCCGCGCCATCGACGCCGTCGCGGACCGGCTGGGAAACACACGCGCGGTCTCCCGAAAGTACTACGTGCATCCGGCGCTGGTGCGCGCGTACCTGATGGGGCTCACGCCGTCGCTTCCGTCGATGGTTTCGCCCCGCCAGCACCGGCGCGAGAATCCGCCGGCCGCGCTCCGGAGCGACGAGGTGGCCGTGCTGCAGTTCCTGCAGGAAGAGGCTGCCGAGGAATAGCTGACGAGGTGCTTTGCGGGCGTGGCGTTACAATGCCGCCATGACGCAGCCGATCTCGCGGTTTCCGGTTCCCCGCCTCGACGAGCTGCCCGAGGACATCCGGGCGCGCATTCTCGCCGTGGAGGAGAAGGCGGGGTTCATTCCCAACGTGTTCATGGTGCTGGCGCACCGGCCCGACGAGTTCCGCGCCTTCTTCGCCTACCACGATGCGCTGATGTTGAAGGAAGGCAGACTGAGCAAAGGCGAGCGGGAGATGATCGTCGTCGCGACCAGCGCCGCGAACGAGTGCCACTACTGCGTGATCGCGCACGGCGCGCTGGTGCGCGTCTACGAGAAGCAGCCGCTCCTCGCCGATCAGGTGGCGACGAACTACCGCAAGGCGGACATCACGCCGCGACAGCGGGCGATGCTCGACTTCGCGATGAAGGTGGCGTTGCGATCGGCCGAGATCGAGGAGGCCGATTTCGCCCGGCTGCGGGAGCACGGGTTCAGCGACGAGGACGGCTGGGACATCGCCGGCATCGCCGCGTTCTTCGGCATGAGCAACCGGATCGCGAACGCCACCGGTATGCGGCCGAACGACGAGTTCTACCTGATGGGGCGTGTGCCCAGGGCTCGTTAACTGCCGCACCACTTCGGCGCGCGTTTCTCCAAAAACGCCTTCATCCCTTCCTGGGCGTCCGCCGCCGCGGCATTCATCGTCATCACGTCCTGCGCGTAGTCGTACGCCAGCGGCTGCGGCATCTGCAGCTGCCGATAGAACGCGGCCTTGCCGACGGCCACCACGTATGGGCTGGACGACGCGATCTTCGCCGCCATCGCCCTCACTGCCGGGCCGAGCTCCGCGGCCGGTACCACACGGGTGACCAGGCCGGCGGCCAGCGCGTCATCGGCGGAGATCGCTTCGCCGGTGAGCAGCATTTCCATCGCCTTGCGCGATCCGACGGCGCGGCTCAGCGCCACCATCGGCGTCGAGCAGAAAAGGCCGATCTTCACCCCGGGGGTGGCGAAGCGCGCCTCCTGCGCGGCGACGGCCAGATCGCACGAGGCGACGAGCTGGCAACCGGCGGCCGTCGCCGTCGCGTGCACCTGCGCGATCACCGGCTGCGGAATGTTCTGCAGCGTCTCCATCAGCCGGGTGCAGGCTTCGAAGAGCTCGCGGTAGAAGGCGCCGTCGCGCCCGACCATTTCGGAGAGGTCGTGACCGGCCGAGAACACGGGACCGTTGCCCCGCAGGACCGCCACGCGGGCCTCCCGATCCTCCCCGATGCGGCGGAAGCATTCGGTCAATTCCTGCAGCATCTGCAGCGACAGCGCGTTGCGCCGCTCGGGGCGGTTCAGCGTCACGACGGCCGTCGACCCATCGCGCTCGAGCTGGATGTCCTTGAACGTCATTGCCTCGTTCCTTTCTCAGTGGATGCGCTTGGAGTGCCCGCGCCACTCCTTCTCGCGCAGCACGTACTTCTGCACCTTGCCCGTGGACGTCTTCGGCAGCGGGCCGAACTCGACATGCTTCGGCGCCTTGAAGTGGGCGAGCACCCCCTTGCAGTGCTGGATGATGTCGTCGGCAGTGGCCTGCTTTCCGTCGGCGAGCGTGACGAAGGCCTTCGGCACCTCGCCCCACCGCTCGTCGGGGATCGCGATCACCGCCGCCTCGAGGACCGCCGGGTGGCTCACCACCGCTTGCTCCACTTCGATGGTGCTGATGTTCTCGCCTCCGGAGATGATGATGTCCTTCTTGCGATCGCGCAGCTCGATGGCGCCGTCCGGGTGGCGCACGGCCAGGTCGCCGCTGTGGAACCAGCCGCCGTGGAACGCCTTCGCGGTGGCATCGGGATCGCGGAAGTATCCGAGCATGACCACGTTCCCGCGCATCACCACTTCGCCCATGGCGTGGCCGTCGGCGGGGACATCGTTCATCTCCTCGTCGACGACCCGTACCTCGCCGGCGCAGACGTTGGCGAAGCCCTGGCGCGCCTGCAGTGCCGCGCGCTCCGCGGAGGGGAGCCGGTCCTGACCTGGTGCAGGCACGGCGATGGTGAACGGCCCGTACACCTCGGTGAGGCCGTAGACGTGATCGATCTCGAAGTTCAGTTCCGCCATCCGGGCGATCAACGTCGGGGAGGGCGGCGCGCCGGCGGTGAAGAGCCTCACCTTGCGCGGGAGCCTGCCCGCCGCCGGGCTCGCCATCAGCATGGTGCAGACGGTCGGCGCGGCGCAGAAGTGCGTGATGCCTTCGCGGAAGAGCTGCCACACCCGCTCCGGCTCGATGCGGGGAATGCAGACGTTGCACGATCCCGCCGCGGCGGTCGCCCAGGGGAAGCACCAGCCGTCGCAATGGAACATCGGCAGCGTCCAGAGGTACTGACTGTCCGCCGTCAGGCGGTGGTCGAGCGCCATCGCCAGCGCGTTCAGGTACGCGCCGCGATGGTGATAGATGACGCCCTTCGGACGGCCGGTGGTGCCGGACGTGTAATTGATGGTGATCGGCTCGTCTTCGCTCTCCAGCGCGGGCGTCACGAGCGCGTCGCTGCCGGAGGAAAGGAACGGCTCCCACTCGCGCGAGAGATCGAACCGCTTCACCTGCGGCGAAATGCGCGCCGTCTGGGCGTTCAGCTCGGGGGAAAAGAAGATCGCGCGGGACCCCGAATGCTCGACGATGTACGCGACCTCGTCGGCGTTGAGGCGCGTGTTGATCGGCACCAGCACTCCGCCGGCGAGCGGCACGCCGAAGTGGGCGAGGAGGAGCGGCTCCGAATTGACGGCGAGAAAGGCGACCCGGTCGCCTTTGCGCAGCCCGTCGCGCCGGAGCGCGGACGCCAGACGCCGCGCCCGGGCACGCATCTGTTGCCAGCTCAGGCGCACGTCGCCGTCGGCGACAGCGAGGCGCGTCGCGTACACTTCGCCTGCGCGCTCGAGGAAATGGATGGGGGTCAGTTCCTGCCGGTGCACGGGCGCGTCCGACACGTCGTCCTCCGCTCGAGGACCGGCGAGTCCACGCCCGATGCGCTCGAAAGTCAACCGCCAGGGACGAAATCTGCAGTCACGCCATCCGTCCCCGGAGACGCCGGGAATACCTGGCTTCGGCCGGAGGTAAGGAAGCCGGTGGGCCGGTTGCGCCGGGCGCCCGCTTGTTTCCTGACCACCGGCCAGCGAGGCTCCATGTCGTACGAGAATATCGCCGAAAAGAACGTTGCTCCTGCCGCTTCCGACCTGCTGCTCGGCCGCGGAGTGCGGTTCGAAGGCAAGCTCACCTTCGCAGGGACCGTCCGCATCGACGCGAGCTTCGTCGGCACCATCGTCACCGACGACGTGCTGGTGGTCGGCGAGGGTGCCCGCATCGACGCCAACATCACCTGCGGCAACATCGTGGTGCACGGTGAAGTGAACGGAAACGTCCAGGCGAAGAACGGCGTGGAGATCCGCAGCGCCGGAAAGGTGCGCGGCGACCTGGAGACGGCTTCGCTCGTGGTGGAGAAGGGCGCCTTCTTCCAGGGGGCCTCGCGGATGGACTCGGCCAAGGGCGTCCGCGCGAAGACCGCCGCGTAGCCGCTGCCGACCGTAGCAAAGGCTTTGCGGCTACGCTTGGGGCCGAACCTGTGCCAGCCGACTTACTGCGGCTGGCGCTGGTTCTTGTCGTTGATCTGCGCCCGGATCTCGCCGGCCGGGAACTTGCTCGAGTGCACGTTGGCGTAGGTCTCGCCCGCGCGCATCGCACGAATCAACTCGGCCATCGCGCCGGGCTCGATGCCCTGGGCGGCTGGACCGATCACGTCGGCGGCGGTGATCGTGCCCGTCACCGTTCCAGACTGCGGGCAGGGTGGCTTCGAGCCGCCGCCACAGAGGAAGGCGGAGACGCCGCCGGCGATGTTGCGGTTCCCGAAGTGCACATGGGCGAAGAGGACCGGCGCCTCCAGGCCGACATACGTTAGCTCGAAGGTGACCGTCTGCGTCGCGTCGTCGATCTCGGCCGTGAACGAACCGAACGCGACCGACGACACTCCCGGCGTCTCCTGGTATCCGGTCATGGTGTCTGCCTGCACCTGCGACTTCGATTCGGTTCCCGCGTTGCTTCCGTTTGCGGCGTAGGCTGCGAGCGCGAGCGCGAGCAAGGCTCCCGCGAGTAGGCCTCCATACAGCATGCGCGTTTTCATGGTCTTCCCCGAACCCCGGTAGGGGCGCGGCGGCATCTTGCTCTTCGCGGAGTCGCATGGCTACGACGCGGCGCGGCTCAGGCGGGGCCGCCGTCCACGCCTGCATCGGCAGCCGGCTCGGCACCGGTGCCGCTGCTCCTCGCCGTCACCGTCACCCGGTAGAGCCCTCCGGGCTTCTGGCCCACGAGCCAGACGCCGCAGAGCGTCGTGCCGGGCTTGAGCGCGAGCAGCGCGAAGCCGCCTCCGTCTTCCGCGAAATCGGACGCGACCACGCCGGGATCGTCGCAGAGCACGTTGGCGCCGGGCGCGGAGGAGAGCGGAGCCGACTGACCGACTTCGAGTTGGATCGAGGCGGTGCCGGCGGGATCGCTTTCGCCTGCAGCGACGATCGCGCCTGCGGCCAGGGCGAAGAGAAGAGAGCGCACCCATCGATCCTATCCGGCGTTCCGGGCCGCGTCGCGAATCCAGGAGGCGAACGCGCGCGCTGGACGATTCATCGGCGTGCCTCGCGCGGGCAACACCAGCCAGTAGGCGTGACCGAGCGAAAGCGCGGGTCCGAAGGGCTGGACGAGGCGGCCGCTGCGAAGGTGCGCGGCGGCGAGGCGCTTGCGGCCGAGCGCGACTCCGTGCCCGGCCAGCGCCGCCTGCAGAAGCAACGCGCCGTCGGCGAACCGCGGGCCGCGATCGCCCCATGCGGGCCGGCCGAGGCCGGCTTCGTCGAGCCAGTGCGGCCAGCTCGACAGCGGATCCTCGTCGTGGAGAAGCGTCGCGCGGGCGAGGTCCCTGGGTTCCCGCAAGCGCGCGCCGACCGAGGGAGCGCACACCGGGATCAGATGGTCGGTGAGCAGCGGTTCAGCGCGCACTCCGACCCAGGGACCGCGGCCGGTGCGGAGGGCGAGGTCGACGCCTTCGGGGCCGACGGCGGCGGGTGCCTTGCTCTCGGAGACCCAGACCTCGACGTCCGGATGCAGGGTCCGGAACGCGCCGAGCCGAGGGAGCAGCCAGAGCGCGGCGAACGACGCCGTCGTGCTGACGCGGACGATGTTCCCGGCCCGGGGTGATTCGGCCAGCTCCCGGGTCGCCAGATCGAACGCGTCGAACGCCCGCCCGAGCGCGGCGGCGTAGCGGGCTCCAGCCGAGGTCGGGGAGAGCCGCACTCCGGCGCGATGGAAGAGGGAAACGCCGAGCCAGGACTCGAGCACGGAGATCTGCTTGCTGACGGCGCCATGGGTGACCCCCAGCTCCGCCGCGGCGGCTACCGTGGAGCCGAGCCGGGCGCAGGCCTCGAATGCGCGCGCCGCGTTGAGCGGAGGAAGGCGCCGTCGACTGTGAGAATTGCTCACACCACGGGAGAATAAAGCGCTGGTGCGAGGCGCGGCAAGGGCTTACCGGATCCCGATGGAGGCCGCATGGCGCAGCGCACCTGGTTTCTCTTCCTCCTGGTTTCCCTCGGCGCCGTCCTGACGCCCGGTCCCGCCATGCTCGCGATTCTCGGTCACGCGCTCGCCCGCGGCGCGCGGGCAACGCTTCCGGTCGTGCTCGGGAACGTGGTTGGCGCGATCGTGCTCATCGCTGCGTCGATCGCCGGACTGTCGGCGCTGCTTTCGGCGGTTCCCCATGCTCTCGAAGCGCTGAAGTGGCTGGGAGCCGGCTATCTGCTCTGGCTCGGGATCCGCGCGATCCGCGCCGGCGGCGAGCATGCCGTCGAACCGGATCGCGTCCTTTCCGGACGAGGGGTCGTTCGGGGAGTGCTGATCGCCTTTTCCAATCCGAAAGCGCTCCTCTTCTTCGGCGCCATCCTGCCGCAATTCATCGATCCGGGCCGTCCGGCACTGCCGCAGTTCGCCGCGATGGCCGCGACTTTCGCGCTCCTCGAGCTTGCAGCGACCGGAGCGGTGACGTTTGCGGCGCAATCGCTGGCGCCGGTGCTGCGGCGGAGGGCAGTCGCCCGGAGGATCCACCGCGCCGGCGGAGCCATCCTGATCGGGGCCGCGGCGCTCGTGGCGCTGGCGCCGGTGACGCGATGAGCGCCCTCCCGTTTGCCGGGGTCGCGGACGCGTCGCTCGGTCTTCTGGCGATCCGGATCGTCGCCGGCAGCGCGTTCGTCCTGCATGGATGGCCGAAGATGCGCGATCCATTCGCCTGGATGGGGAAGAGAACCCCGCGCCTCTTCCAGGCGATGGCGGCGGTGGCGGAATTCGGCGGAGGCATTGCCTGGATCTTCGGGCTACTGACGCCGCTCGCATCGCTCGGCATCGCCTGCACGATGGCCGTGGCGATCGGCAGGCACGTGCTGGTCAAGCGCGATCCCTTCATCGGCGGATACGAGCTCGCCTCCGTGTATTTTTGCATTGCTTTGCTGCTCCTGATTTGCGGCCCCGGTCGCTTCTCGGTCGATTGGATCTGGAAAACTGGATAGCGGCATTCGAATCGAATGTTGTCCGATTTGTTGCAATGCGAAGATCCCGTACGCTAAGGTACGCAGCAGGTGTTCGCGCAGCCCTCGCGCAAGGACGCACCGCCGCCGCTGAGGGCACGCTCGTCCCGGAAACGGCAAATTCCAGAGGAGCCGGCCTGACGATGCACCGGCGCCTCCGACGTCAGCTCGAGGAGGCCCTCGGCCAGGAGCGGGACGCGTCGCCGCAGCTCCGCAGGCTGTTCCGCAGGATCGACAAGGAGTACCGCCGCGCGGATGACGATCGCGCATCGTTGCAGCACGCGCTCGCGCTCCTCACCAATCTTCTCCAGAAGCAGCCCGAGACCGATCGGCCCCGTCCGACCTCGCCCAAGGCGCGCTCGGTGTCGCGGCTCTTCGATCAGGCGCCGTTCGCGGCACTCGTCTGCGACGCCGATCGGAAGGTGACCGCATGGAATGCGGCCGCCGAGCAACTGTTCGGCGTCCCTCACGCCGAAGCGGTCGGGCGCGAGCTGTCCATGCTCGTCTTCCCCGACAGCGACGCGACCCGCGCGCAAGCCCGCACCGAGCTGCGCCAGGCGTTGGCGCACGGCGACACGCGGCAGTTCCAGCGCGAGACGCCGACCAGCTCCGGTGCGCGCCCGTGCGAATGGACCGTCGTCCCGCTGCACGACAGCAAAGGACGCGAGGTGGGGAACGCGGCGCTGGTCCAGGAGCGCGATCCTGCGCCCGACCGCTACGCGCTCGCCTGGCAAGCAGCGGGCGACGGGATCTGGGACTGGGACCTGGGGACAGACCATCTCTGGCTGTCGGATTCGTGGCGCGCGATCGTGGGATCGAAGGGCCAGGGCGAGGCGCCCTCGGAATGGCTCGATCGCGTCCATCCCGCGGATCGGGAGACGCTGCAGTCGACGATCCTCGCGCATCTCGCCGGATGCTCCGCGCGATTCGAGAGCGAGCACCGTCTCCGGCACGAGGACGGCAGCTGGCGCTGGGTGCTCGCGCGCGGCCAGGCGCGCCGCGACGGAGAAGGAAAAGCGATTCGATTCTCCGGCTCGATGATGGACATCAGCGAGCCCAATCTCACCGCGGTCCGCGTGGTGCACGATGCGCTGACCCGGCTCCCAAACCGGGGCAACTTCGTCGAGATCCTCAAGCGCGCCTTCAACCGCGCGCGGCGGCGCGGAGGCGACCGGCTGGCCGTGCTGCTCCTGGACGTCGACGGATTCGGGTCGTTGAACGCCCGATTGGGGCACGCGGCCGGGGACGAAGTCCTGATGCAGCTGGTGGAACGGCTTCACGCCTCGCTCGGAGAAGGGGACGTCCTCGCCCGCGCCGGCGCCGACGAGTTCGTCGTCCTCGTCGAGGACGTGAAGGACGCAACGGAGGTGGAGAGCGTCGCCCGCCGTCTCCACGAGGAGGCTGCGCGTCCGCTCGACGTCAAGGGCGAGGCTCTTTCCCTCACCGTGAGCATCGGCGTCGCCTTGAGCGCACCGGCATACACGCAGGCGAGCGATCTGCTCGCGGACGCGGCGGCGGCGATGTATCGCGCGAAGGCGCAGGGACGAGGCCGCTCTGTCACGTTCGACGCGGCGATGCGCGAACGCGCCCCGCATCTTCTCGAGCTCGAAACGGATCTGCGCAACGCGCTGGCGCGCGACGAGTTCCGCGTCCACTATCTGCCGATCGTGGACGTCGCCCGAGGACGCATCCAGGGCTTCGAGGCGCTGATCCGCTGGGCCCACCCGGAGCGCGGGCTGATCGCGCCGGAGCATTTCATCCCGTTGGCGGACGAGACGGGCCTCATCGTCCCCATTGGCCGCTGGCTGCTGGGCCAGGCCGGCCGCGATTTCGAGAGCTGCCGGCGCGCGGGATCCGAAGCCCTGACGCTCAACGTCAACCTTTCCTCGCGCCAGCTTCAGCATTCCGATCTGATGGAGCACATCGACGGAACCCTCGCCGAGCACAGCCTGCAGCCGGAGGAGCTCGTCCTCGAGCTGAGCGAGAACACGCTGCAGAAAGAGGAGCATGCTGGCCGCATCGGGGAGCTCCGGGAGCGCGGCGTGCGGCTGTACATGGACGACTTCGGCACCGGAGCGTGCTCGCTGAATTCGCTGCTCCGCCTGCAGCTCGACTCCCTGAAGATCGATCGCTCGCTGTTCAGCGGCGGCTCGCCGCGCGGTCAGGCGCCCGAGCTGGTGCGCACGATCGTCGCGCTGGCGCGCGACATGGGAACGCAGGTCGTGGCGGAAGGCGTGGAGACCGCGGAGCAGCTCGGCTTCCTGCGCGAGCTGGGGTGCGCGGCCGCGCAGGGTTTCTATTTTTCCCCGCCGGTCGACGGCGCGGAGGCGTGCTCGCTGGTCGGTCGCAGCATGAGCTGGTGAGCCCTTCGATTGAGGAAGACGTAGGCGGGAACGCCCGTCAGGAGCAGCGCGGCGCCGAGAATGGAGTCGCGCGGGTCGGCCGCCACGGTGCTCACGAGCAGCAGCGCTGCCGAGGCGACGAACGCGGCGGGCACCACCGGATATCCCCAGACGCGATAAGGCCGGTCGAGATCGGTCCGGCGGCGGAGGACGAACACGGCGACGCCGCCAAGACCGTAGAAGAGCCAGGAAGCGAAGAGGCAGCTGGTGAGAAGCTGGTCGAACCGGCCGGTGAAGACGAAACCGATCGAGACCACGCCTTGCGCCAGGAGCGCCGCCGCCGGCGTGCCAAATCGGGGATGGACGCGGCCAGCCGCGCGCCAGAAGAGACCCGCCTCCGCCATCGCATAGAGGACGCGCGCGCCGCCGAGGATGTTGCCGTTCAATCCGCCGACGGTGGCCAGGACGACCATGCCGGCGGCGAGGTCCGCGCCGCGCGGCCCCAGGAGCGCTCGCGCCGTGTCGGCGGCAACCAGCGGCGACGCCGCAACCCGGTCGGATCCGAGCACGTAGAGGTAGCCGGCGTTCAGGCCCAGGTAGAGCAGCGTGACCAATGCGATCGACAGAAGTGCGGCGAGCGGCAGGTTGCGCCCTGGCGATTTGATCTCCCCGCCGATGTAGCTGGTGGTGATCCACCCGTCGAAAGCGAACAGCGGTCCGATCGCGGCCGCTCCAAATGCCGCGAACGTCCAGGGATGGGACGAAGGCGCGAAGTGGGACGGCGAGCCGGCGCTCCCCAGGAACGCCGCTGCGATCAGCCCGCCGACCACCAGCACCTTCGCACCGGTCACCACGTTCTGCGTCCAGACGCCTTCGCGTACGCCGAGGACGTTGATGCCGGTGAGCGCGGCGATGGCCGCGATCGCGACCAGGTCGGCGGCACGCGGCGAGAGCGGAAGAAAATGCCCGCAGTAACTTGCGAAAGCGACGGCGACCGCTGCGATGGCCGCGGTCTGGATCACCACCAGCAGTGCCCAGCCATAGAAGAATCCCCAGAACGGGCCGAGCGCTTCGCGCAGATAGACGCACAGTCCGCCCGCCTTGGGAAAAGCGGCGCCCAGCTCGGCGATGGTGAGCGCGCCCGCAAGCGAGAGGAGCGCGGCTACCGCCCACACCGCGAGCTGAAGGAGCGGCTGCGGCAGCGCGCGGGCTACGTCGCTCGCGGTGAGAAAGACGGCGGACCCGATCATCACGCCGACGTTCACCAGCGTCGCATCGAGCAGGCTGAGCGAACGCCGCAGCCCGGTCAATCGAGCATCCCGGTGAGCAGCCGGTGGAAGTGGTGCACCCCGGCCTCGCGCGAGGGTGAATACCGGCCGCGATCGTACAGGCGCGACCGGACACCTTGCTGCACCTGCTGGACGACCGCCTCGTCTTCGAGCTCCACCCGATCGAGGCCCCCACCGGCGCCTTTGCCCCGGCGCGACGGGTCCGCTACCCAGGTGCGGTAGACGATCCGCGTGCGGTCCACCGCCAGCGGAACCACGACGTTGATGGACAGGCCCCAAGGATAGAAGTTCAACATCGTGTTCGGAAAGAGGAAGAAGTACCAGGCGGCGACCCGCGAGCCGTCGAACGCGTCGCCGCCCGCGCTGGCCTCCGCCACCTGGAGCGTGCCCCAGGAAAGGAGCTCCGTGCGGTACGAGCCGTACTCGATCTCGGTGGCGAGCTCTCCGTGCACGAACGGGACGTGGAAGCCTTCGAGGTAGTTGTCGCAGTACAGCGCCCAGTTCGCCGCGATCTCGTAGACGCGCGACCCTTCGGGGTCGGGAACGAGCTGGCTGCCGATCCGCGCACGGACCGGCGTCACCAGGTCGTCGAAGCCGAAGGCAGGATCCAGCGCTGCGAACAGGAGGGGTTGCAGCTCGCCGAGCTGGACGCGAGGCAAGTCGTCCGACGGCGACGGGAAGCCGCTCACCCCGTCGAACTCCGGCATTCCCAGGCAGCGGCCGTCGAGCGCGAAGCGGCGGCCATGGTAGCCGCAGCGGAGGCCCTGCAAGGTCGCCGCGGCGGTGCAGACCAGATTTCCCCGGTGCGTACAGACGTTGGAGAGCGCGCGGAGCGTGCCGTCGGCGTCGCGCGTCAGCAGCAGCGGTTCGTCGACGCAGCCTTCCAGCAGTGTGAAGGGCAAGACGGAACCGCGCGCAGCGGCCCGCTCCGCGCCGTCGACGAGCTGCCAGCTTCGCGCGAACACGCGCTCGCGCATCCGTTCGAAGAGGACGGCGTCGCGGTAGAACGCGGCCGGCAGCGTGCGCGCCTTGCGGATGTCGGCGTCGATCACTCCGACCATCGTGTCACAAGCTTGAGACCTACGTCGCGAGCGACGTGCGTCGGACTTGAAAAGCATGCGTTTGCCGGGCGGGATGCGGCACCGCTCCGACGAAGCCGCGCGAGGACCCATGGACCCCAAGGCGACCCAGCAGCACGACAGCCTGCTGCAGAACCGCTGGCTGATCCTCTTCTTCAGCGTTCTCAGCATGGTGGCCGTAGCGAACTTCCAATACGGCTGGACCCTGTTCGTCCCGCCGCTGCAGAAGCACCTGCACGCGGAGCAAGCCGCCGTCCAGGTGACGTTCACGGTCTTCGTGCTTCTCGAGACCTGGCTGGTGCCGTTCGAAGGATGGCTGGTCGACAAGTTCGGTCCGCGCCTGCTGGTGATGGCGGGCGGCGTCTGCGCCGGACTCGGCTGGATCGGAAGCGGCAAGGCGGAATCGCTCACCACGCTCTACCTGGCGTATGCCGTCGCCGGTCTCGGGGCCGGTGTGGTGTACGGAACTGCGATCGGCAGCGCGCTGAAGTGGTTTCCCGATCATCGCGGCCTCGCCGCCGGTCTCACCGCCGCGGGCTTCGGCGCCGGCTCGGCGCTGACCGTGTACCCGATCGCGAACATGATCAACACGGCGGGGTACCAGGCGGCGTTCATCCAGTGGGGCTTGATCCAGGGCTCGGTCGTGGTCCTCGCTGCGCTGTTCCTGAAGGCGCCGCCAGCCGGCTGGCTGCCGCGGGCATGGAAGGAGGCGGCGGCAGGTACGGAGGTCAGGAAGCGACAAACGTCTGCGGACTTTACCTCCAGCGGAATGGCAGCGACCTCGCAGTTCTGGGTCCTCTATCTGATGATGACCCTGGTCGCGACCGGCGGCCTGATGGCGACGGCGCAGCTCAATCCGATGGCCGTCGAGTACAAGGTGGACAAGATCCCCGTGACCTTCCTCTGGTTCACGCTACCCGCCCTGCAATTCGCGCTCTCGGCGGATCGGGTGCTGAACGGGATCTGCCGCCCGATCTGGGGCTGGATCTCGGACCACATCGGGCGCGAGCTGACCATGGCGATCGCCTTCGCGATGGAGGCGCTTGCCATCTTCCTGCTCATCAAGTTCGCGCCGAACCCGAAGCTGTTCGTCGTCTTCAGCGCCTTCACTTTCTTCGGCTGGGGAGAGATCTACTCGCTGATGCCCGCCATCTGCGGCGACTTCTTCGGCCGCAAGCACGCCACGCAGAACTACGGCTTCCTCTATACGGCGAAGGGGACCGCGTCGGTCTTCGTGCCGATCGGATCGGCGCTCGCGGCCGGAAAGGCCTTCGACTTCCGCGCCGACGTGCTCCTCCTGCTCGGCGGCGCGCTGGCGTTCTTCTCGCATTTCCTCGCTCCCACCATCCTGCGGATCGATTGGAAGCGGAAGACGCACGACCTGCTGTTCGGGATCGGAATCGTCCTGGTCGTGTACGGCGTCGCCATCACCGTCGTGCCGACGATGTGGACGCCGTTCGCCGCGAAGTACACCCTCCCGCGCATCGGATGGCCCGGCGTCTTCGCAGTCGCCATCGCCTTCGACCTGACCGCGGCGGCGATCGCGTTCTTCGTGCTGCGGACCATGAAGGTGCCCGCGCCGGTCGAGCCGTCGCGCGAGCTGCCCCCCACGGCCGCCTTGGCGGGGGCCCAAAAACAGTAGCGCGTGTTCGGAATCCGGTCGTGTGATATCGACGGGACGGGTGGCCCATGCGCTCTGGCCCGATTCTCGCGATCGTCGGGGCATTGGCGGGCGGCTGGTCGGCGGAAGCGGCTGGCGCAACCGCGACGCGTGCGCAAGCGCGCGGGGTGCTGAAGTCGGCGCGCTGCGATCGGTGTCATGACAGCTCCGTCAGCTCCGAAAATGCCCGCGCCCTCGATGTCTACGATCTCGTCGAGGCGGACTGGCCTTCGCGGATGACGGAGAAGCAGCTTCCAAAGCTCCTCACGCGGCTGAAGAGCGCGCCCCCGGCGGATCAGAAGATCGTTCGCGAATTCATCGCCGCGGAGCTGAAGGGCCGGGTCGCAGCGGGACGGTAAACATCCAGCTCTCCCGGAGGACCCGCCTTGCGGTCGTGCGCGCGGCGTGTTCCGATGAACGTCGGAATCCGGCGCAACGCTTCCAGGCAGGAGGAGAAACCATGCCCAGCAAGGCACATCTCGTGATGTCCGGCGCCGTCGCGATGCTGATGATGGCGGGTGCCTCTTCGGGAAAGGTCGAGGGCGATACGGTGGTCCTCGGAGCGGCCGTGTCGCTGACCGGCAAGTACTCGGTCAATGGCAAGAATACGAAGGACGGTTACGACCTCGCCGTCAAGCGCATCAACGAGATGGGCGGCGTGAAGGTCGGCGGGAAGTCGTACAAGCTGAAGGTGCTCTACTACGACGACGAGTCCACGCCGGCGCGCGGCGCGCAGCTTGCCGAGCGGCTCATCAGCCAGGACGGCGTGCAATTCGTGCTCGGCGCCTACAGCTCCGGCCTGACCAAGGCGATCGCGCCGGTCACCGAGAAGTACAAGGTGCCGCACGTGGAAGGAAACGGAGCGGCCCGCGAGCTGTTCACGCAGGGGTATCGCTACCTGTTCGCGGTGCTCTCCACCTCGGACTACTACCTTCGCGACGCCGTCAATCTCGCCGCCGAGGTGGCGAAGAAGAACGGCCGCGATCCGAAGTCGCTCAAGATCGCCATGGCCTTCGAGAACGATCCCTTCAGCCTCGACGTCCGCGAGGGCATCGTGGAAGACGCGAAGCGCCACGGAATGCAGATCGTCGTCGATGACAAGCTGCCGCCGGAGATCAACGACATGGCGGCGACGCTGACCAAGGTGCGCGCGATCAAGCCCGATCTCCTCCTCGTCTCCGGTCACGAGAAGGGAGCGACGCTGGTCGTCCGCCAGACCGCGGAGATGAAGATCGAGGTGCCCATCGTCGCCACCACCCACTGCGACTCGGCCAAGATCGCCGAGAGCCTTGGCAAGATGGCGGAGCAGGTCCTCTGCGCTTCGCAGTGGGACCGCAAGCTGAGCTACAAGGACAAGTGGTTCGGCAGCGCCGACGACTACGCGAAGCTCTTCGAGAAGGAATTCAAGTATCCCGCTCCGTACCAGGCGGCGGAATCGACCGCGTCGGTGCTCGTCTTCGCCGATGCGTTCGAGCGGGCGAAGTCGTTCGATCCCGGCAAGGTGCGCGACGCCATCGCAGCCACGGATCTCATGACCTTCTACGGGCCGATCAAGTTCGACCCGACGGGAAAGAACGTCGCCAAGCCGATGGTCCTGTACCAGGTGCAGGGGGGAGACTACAAAGTGGTGGCGCCGACGCGGTGGGCGGAGGTCAGCCTGATCTGGCCGCGGAAGATGCCACAGTAGCGAGCGCACCCCGTCAGCCGCCGGGGCCGGAGCGCATTCGCCGAGATGGAAAACCTCAGGCTGCTGTTCGACGCGCCGATCCTGTCGCTCCAGCTTCTGCTCGACGGCGTCCTGATCGGCGCCATCTTCGCGCTCGCGGCTTACGGAATGGCTCTCGTCTGGGGCGTCGTCGGCTTGATCAACGTCAGCCAGGGCGAGCTGGTGATGCTGGGCGGCTACGCCGCCTGGTTCCTCTCCCGCTCCGGCATCCACCCTCTCTTCGCCGTGCCGCTGGCGGCGGCGCTCCTCTTCGTCGTCGGCTGGCTGCTCTATCGGGCCGTGATCTTCCGGGTCGTCGACAAGGACCTGTTCACCTCCATCCTGGCGACGTTCGGGTTGAGCATCCTCATCCAGCAGCTGGCGAATACGCTGTTCGGCGCGGACGTGCGGACGGCGGAGTCAGGGTTCGGCACGCTCTTCCTTTTCGGAGGAGCGGTGACGGTCTCGCGGATCAAGTTGATCTCGTTCGCCGCCGCGCTGCTCACCGGCGCCTTCCTCATGCTCTTTCTCAAACGCTCTCGCATGGGGCAGGCCATTCGGGCCACCGCCCAGAATGCGCGTGCTGCGCGGGTGATGGGCGTCGATACCGACCGGGTCTACGCCTGGACCTTCGCGCTCAATGCGGCAATCTGTGGTGCGTCAGGCGCGCTGGTGGCGATGACGTGGGTGGTGCATCCGTACCTCGGCCTTCCGTACACGGTGCGCTCTTTCATGATCGTGATCCTCGCAGGCCTCGGGAACGTCGCCGGCGTTCTTTTCGCCGCGCTGGGTCTGGGCGTGGCGGAGAACTTCGCCGGGTTCATCCTCGGGGCCGAGTACCAGGCGGCCTTCGTGTTCACGCTTCTCGTTGCGATCCTGGTCTGGCGGCGTTTCTGGCTCGCGCGGGAGCGGAGACACCTGCAATGATCGCGTCTTCCGCGCTTCGCCGGCGGCTGCTGCTGGCTTGTGGCATCGTGCTCGCGTTGCTCTTCCCGGCGCTCGCGCCGGCCTACCGCAGCCAGATGGCGATCCTCTGGGTGATGATCGTCTTCGCCCTCACCTGGGACCTGCTCGGCGGACAGATGGGGTACAACTCGTTCGGCAACGTTCTCTTCTTCGGCGTCGGGATGTACGCCTGCGTGCTCGTCCAGCGCGACGCGGGCCTCGGCTATTACACCGGACTGTTCGTCGGTACCGCCGTGGGCGCCCTGGCGGCGGTCGCGCTCGCCGGCCTGCTCGGCTCCGGGATCCTCGGCCTGCGCGGCCACTCCTTCGCCATCGGAACCCTGGGCCTGGGGATCGCGGCCGGCGAGCTGGCCAGCGGTTGGGATTTCGTCGGCGCCGGCGGCGGTATCGTGCCGCCGCTTTTTCCCGGCGCTCTCGGCGGCCGCGAGACGTTCTTCTATTACCTGTGCTTCGCCCTCGCCGCCGCCACGTTCGCGTCGCTGCGCTGGCTCTACGCGGGCCGCTTCGGCCTGGTCCTCAACGCCATCCGCGACGACGAGGACAAGGCCGAAGCGATGGGGCTGCGCACCACGCGCTACAAGACCACCGCCTGGTGCGTCTGCGCCTTCTTCCTCGGGCTGAGCGGCGGCGCCGTGGGCAACCTGCTCGGATTCATCGACCCGCGCGAGGTCGCGTTCGCCGGGCCGACGTTCGGGGTCTGGATGGTGTTGATGGCGATTCTCGGGGGAAAGGGAACGCTCTGGGGACCGGTGCTCGGCGCCGTCGTCTTCCACGTCACGAAGGAGCTGTTCTGGACGTATCTGCTGGGCTGGCAGCGGGTCGCGCTCGGGCTCTTGATCGTCGTCATCGTCGTGTTCTTTCCCCTCGGGATCCTCGGCTGGGCGCGGGAACGCTGGCCGGAACGGTTCGGCCACCGGATCGAGGACGGCGCTGCGGAGAGCGGGCGGTGAGCGCGATCCTGGAGGTCGAGCGGGTAAGCAAGGCGTTCGGCGGCCTCGTCGCCAACAAGGCGGTGACGCTGCGCGTCCCCGAAGGCGCCATCTGCGGGCTGATCGGCCCGAACGGCTCGGGAAAGACCACGCTGTTCAACTCCATCGTCGGTCAACACCCCATCGATGCGGGATCGATCCGGTTTCAGGGTCGCGAGATCTCGCGGCTGCGGGTCGCGCAGATCGCCCGCCTCGGGCTGCTTCGCACGTTCCAGCAGACGCGGATCTACGGCGGGATGACCTGCATGCAGAACATGGTGATCAGCGTTCCCACATCCGAGCTCGGGTGGCGATCGATGTTCCGCAAGAGCCCTCCTTCCGATCTGCGCAAGGCCGATGATCTGCTGCACTTCGTCGGCCTGCATGCCAAGCGCCATCTGCGGGCCCGCGACCTCTCCTTCGGGCAGCAGAAGCTGCTCGAGTTCGCCATGGCCTTGATGAGTGGACCGAGGATGCTGCTGCTCGATGAGCCCACCGCCGGGATCAATCCGACGCTCATCAACGGCCTGCTCGACCAGCTGAGACAGGTGAACGCGCAGCTCGGCATCACCCTGCTCGTGATCGAGCACAACATGCGCGTGATCATGAATCTCGCCCAGTACATCTACTGCCTCGCGCACGGCGAGCTGCTGGCGGAAGGGAAGCCGGAGCAGGTGCAGAAGGACCCGCGCGTCCTCGACGCCTATCTGGGAGCGCGCTGATGCTCGATCTCGAAGGCGCTGGCCCCTCGCGCGCGCGGATTGCGGAGCTCGCCGGCGGAGAGCCCGTGCTCTCGATCTCCGATCTGCGCGCCGGCTACGGGAAGATGGAGATCCTCCACGGCATCGATCTGCAGATCGCGGCGGGCCGGGCGCTGTGCATCATCGGGCCGAACGGCGCCGGCAAGTCGACCGTGCTCCATTCCATCTACGGTTTCACGCGCATCCGCGCCGGCACCATCCACGTCGCCGGGCGCGACATCACGCGCTTGTCCTCGAACGAGAAGCTGAGGCACGCCGGCATCGCCTACATCCTCCAGGACAACTCCGTGTTCCCGGACATGACCGTGGAGGAGAACCTCTGGATGGGCGGATATCTCATGGCGCGTCCAGAGGAGGCGAAGCAGGCGGCGGAGGACGTCTTGCAGAAGTACCCGCGGCTGGCGAATCGTCGCCACCAGCCCGCGCGCGTCCTCTCGGGGGGCGAGCGCCGGCTGCTGGAGATCTCGAGGGCGCTGGTGATGAAGCCGCGCGTTCTGCTCGTCGACGAGCCGTCCATCGGCCTGGAGCCGCGCTATATCGACATGGTGTTCGAGATCCTCTCCGACCTGCGGCGCAGCGAAGGCAAGGCCATCGTGATGGTCGAACAGAACGCGAAGAAGGGGCTGGAATTCGCCGACGTAGGCTACGTGCTCGTTTCCGGCTCCGTCGCGAGGGCAGGGACAGGAGCGGAGCTGCTGCAGGATCCGGACGTCGGCCGCCTGTTTCTGGGCGACCGGCCCCTCTGAAGGAGGCGCGCATGGGCGATGAACAGACATGTGGCAAGGGACTGGCGGAGAATGCGGCGTTGCCCGCGGCGCTCGGGACGGTGACGGCCGCGATGGCGCAAGTCCTCGAGCTTCACATGAGGGCCCTCGACCTCGGAGACCCGAACGCCGCGAAGGAGCGCGAGGCGTACGCGAAGCTCGTCGAGGAGCAACGTGCCGTCGCGGCGGAGTTGCAGGCCACCGCAAACCGGATGACCGGGTATCGCGACCTCCCCATGGGACGGCACGACATGACGGTGATGTCCGATGCTCGAACCGTCGACGCGTTCGAGAAGCTCGTAAAGACCAAGCAGGAGCTGCTCGCGCTGCTGCAGAGGACGAAAGAGCAGGATGAGAAGATGCTCGCGGCGATGCGAGGCACGATCAAACGTAGCGGTCGATGAAGGCGTCGAGCTCCGTCTTGGGCAGCGCGCCTGCCACGCGTCCGACCAGCAGGGGTCCGCGTTGGAGGATCAGCGTCGGAATCGACTGCACCTGGTGCATTGCGGAGGTGCGCGGGTTCTCGTCCACGTTCAGCTTCACGATCTTGAGCTTTCCCTTGCGCTCTTTCGCGGCCTGCTCCAGGGCCGGCGCAACCGCGTGGCAGGGACCGCACCAAGGTGCCCAGAAGTCGACGAGAACGGGGATGGGACAGTCCTCGACCTCGCGCCTCCACGTGGCATCGCTGGCTGCGACCGGCTGATCGGGGAAAACGCTCTCCTTGCATCGCCCGCACCGGGGGTCGTCTCGCAACCGGCCGCGCGGGATGCGATTGGTGGCCCCGCACCGGGCGCAGGGGTACTCGACCCGATCGTCGTCCATCCCGTCCTCGTAATCATTCCTGCGCAACGCGCAAGGGGACCCTCTTGACCCACGCGTCATTTGGGATACCTGACGCTGCGATGGCGATCGATTCCGCCGAGGCGCTCCAGCNTCGTCGAGCGCGGCCCAGAGGCGCGCACGCGCTGGGACCCCGCCTCGGCCACCGAGGCCCGGCCTTTCGCCGCCGTGCTCGGCTGCTCCGACGCGCGCGCGCCGGCGGAGTTCGTCTTCGACGTGGGACTCGGCGATCTCTTCGTCATCCGGGTGGCCGGCAACATCGTCGCGCCGTCGCAGGTGGGATCCATCGAATTCGCCGTCGATGCGTTCCAGGTGCCCCTCGTCGTCGTGATGGGCCACACGCGCTGCGGGGCCATCTCGGCTGCGGCGCGGCATCTGCAGCGTGGAGAGCCGCCGGCCACCGACAGCGTCCTGCGGATCACCGCGCGGATCCGGCCGATCATCGATCCGGTCCTGTCGACTCCCGGCCTGACCGACCCTCTCCGCGCAGCGATGCGCGCCAACGTGCTCGCCTCGGTCGCGCAGCTTCGGCATGGAAGCAGGCTGATCGAGGAGCTGGTGCAGAAGGATCGGCTCTGCGTCATCGGCGCCGAGTACGAGCTCGAGACAGGACGCGTGCGCTTCTTCGAGCACGACGCCGATTGAAGGCATTAGAGTCCCCTCGATGACGCCCACCGCGACACAGCTCGAGGAACAGCGCGTCGCGCTCACCGGCCACTGCTACCGGATGCTCGGCTCCGCCGCCGAGGCCGACGACGCGGTCCAGGAGACCGTCCTTCGCGCCTGGCGGAGCCTCGAGCGCTTCGACGGCCGGGCCTCGCTGCGCACCTGGCTGTACCGGATCGCCACCAACGTCTGCCTGGACGCGCTCGCCGATCGCTCGCGACGCGCGCGCCCGATGGAGCTGGGACCGGAAGGCTCGGCCGACGACCCGCTGAACGAGCTGCCCCGCACGCACTGGCTCGAGCCCATCCCGGACTCGAAGGCGCTGCCCGCCGACGCCGACCCCTCCGAGCTTCTGGTGCTGCGCCAGAGCATCCGCCTCGCCTTCGTGGCCGCGCTGCAGCACCTCCCACCGCGCCAGCGCGCGGCGCTGCTCCTCACCGAAGTGCTCGGCTGGTCGGCGGCCGAAGTCGCCGAAACGCTGGAGACTTCGATCGCGGCGGTGAACAGCGCGCTGCAGCGCGCCCGTGCGACCCTCGCCACCCGCGACGTCAGCGCTGGCGGCGGTGCGCTTTCGGAATCGCAGTCGCGGCTGCTCAACCGCTACGTCGAGGCATTCCACCGCTACGACGTCGATGCCCTCACCGCCCTGCTCCGCGAGGACGCGGCGTTCTCGATGCCGCCGTACGCGCTCTGGCTCCGTGGTCGTGAACCCGTCCGGAGCTGGCTGCTCGGCCGCGGCGCGGGCTGTCGAGGATCGCGTCTGCTTCCGATCGCTGCCTGCGCGTCGCCGGCCTTCGCCCACTACAAGCCCGCCGGACCGCAGGGCACGCTTCGGCCGTGGGCGGCCGTCGTGCTCGAGCTGGCCGGAGATCAGATCGCCGGCTGGACCTCGTTTTTGGACACGGAGACGCTCTTCCCCCGATTCGGACTGCCTGCAGAGCTGTCCTGAAGGCTGCGCGACCCTCTCGTCCTGCGCGACCGATGATTTTCCGCGCGCCGCGGAGTCCATTGCGATGAAACCGTTTCCTGGAGGCCGCACATGGCTGAGAACCGTTCGCGCAAGCTCTTCGTCAACCTGGCCGTCCGCGACCTGAAGAGCTCGATGGAGTTCTTCCGCAAGCTCGGCTTCGGCTTCAACCCGCAGTTCACCGACGACAAGGCCGCCTGCATGGTGGTGAGCGAAGAAGCGTTCGTGATGCTCCTCACCGAGCCCTTCTTCAAGACGTTCACCAGGAAGGAGATCTGCAACACGCAGGCGCAGTCGGAAGGGTTGTTCGCGCTCTCGTGCAGCAGCCGCGCCGAGGTCGACCAATTGGTCAAGACGGCGGTGGCGGCGGGCGGGGAACCCGCGATGGACCCGATGGACCACGGCTTCATGTACGGGTGGAGCTTCTACGATCCCGACGGCCACCACTGGGAGGTCCTGTGGATGGATCCCAAGGCGATCGAGCGATGAGCGCGGGAGGCATCGCCATGGACGTCGGATCGAAGAGCCAGCAGTGGACAGGCCGGGTGCTGAGCACGCTCGCGGTGCTCTTTCTGCTGATGGACGGCGTGATGAAGGTGCTCCGGCTTCCCGTGGTGGTGGAAGCCACCGCACGGCTCGGATATCCGGACAGCAGCATTCAATTGATCGGGTGGATCGTCCTCGTCTGCACCGCGCTGTATGTGATCCCGCCGACGGCCGCTCTCGGCGCCGTCCTGTTGACGGGCTTTCTCGGTGGCGCGGTGGCAACGAACCTCCGGATCGGGAACCCGCTGTTCAGCCACATCCTCTTTCCCGTGTATCTCGGCGCCGTCGTCTGGGCGGGGCTGCTGCTGCGGCGGCCTCAGCTGGTTCGCAGCATCCGGGGCGCCGGTTGAAACCGGCGACGCGCTAGAATCAGGGCCGCCATGGACGACAAGGTGGAGAAGAGCGCAGAAGAGTGGCGTCGCACCCTGACGCCGGATCAGTACCGCGTGCTCCGCGAGAAGGGCACCGAACGCGCCTTCAGCGGCGCGCTCTGGGACGATCATCAGCCCGGCAGCTTCCTCTGCGCGGGCTGCGGATCGCAGCTCTTCCGCGCCGAGGACAAGTTCGAGAGCGGGACGGGCTGGCCGAGCTTCACACGCCCAGCCGACGCGCGCGCGGTCGCATCCGACCGCGACACGAGCCACGGCATGGAGCGCGTCGAGGTACACTGCCGCCGCTGCGGCGGGCACCTCGGACACGTCTTCCAGGACGGCCCGGCGCCGACGGGCGAGCGCTACTGCATCAACTCTGCGGCGCTCAGGAAGATCCGTTGAATCAGGCCTGGAACTTCTTCTCCACTTCCTGCCAGCGCTCGAGGCCGACGAGCTTCATGAACTCGTCCCTGTTCATCGCTTCCTTCGTGTCGAGGCGACGCCCGGCGCGGAGGTCCGCCACGGCGCGCTCCATCGCCCGGGCGGCGCGGAAGATGATGGTCGTCGGATAGAGAATCATCGAGTAGCCCATCTCTCCGAACTCCTGCGGCGAATGCCAAGGCGTCTCGCCGCCGCCCTCCATCATCGTCGTCACCAGGGCGGCGCCCCCGAAGGCCTTGGCGATCTCCTCGAGCTCCTTGTCGTCCCGGGGGCCTTCGACGTAGAGCGCGTCAGCGCCGGCTTCCAGATACTTTTCGCCCCTCTTCAGCGCCTTGCGCATGCCCTCCGGTTCCAGCGCGTCGGTCCGGGCAATCAGATACATCGCCTGGCGGCTCGAGCGCGCCGCCGCCGCGGCGCGGACCTTCGCGACCATGTCCTCCGATGAGATCACGTGCTTGTCGTCCATCTGCCCGCACTTCTTCGGCGCTTGCTGGTCCTCGATGAAGACCGCCGAGACGCGCATCGCCTCCATGCAGCGCACCGCGAAGGTCACGTTCTTCACGTCGCCGTACCCGTCGTCGAGATCGACCAGCACCGGCAGGCTCGAGCCGGTCATGATGTCGCGGATGGAGGCGCGCCGCTCGCCGAGATGGATGAGGTCGATGTCGGGCTGCCCGTAGCGGGCTCCGACCAGGGCAAATCCGCCGATCTGATACGCCGGAAATCCGGCGCTCTCGATCAGACGGGCAGAGAGCGCATCATGCGCCGCCGGGAGCACGAGCGGGCGATGCTTCTGCAGAACCGCGTTCCAGGACTCGGGGCCGCTCACCTTTTCCATGCTGCTCAAGCTGAGGCGGGAGCAGGCCGCGGGCAACCGCAACCCTACGCGCCGCGGAGCGCCTTCGAGAAGAGCAGCGCGCGCCTTTCGAACTGGCGTTGCTCGTAGAAGGCGTGCACTTCCTTGCGATGGAGGGCGGAGTCGAGCTCGAGATGGCGGCAGCCCACCGCGAGCGCGAGGTCCTCGATCCTCTGCATCAAGAGGGTCGCGATGCCGTGGCAGCGATGGTTCCCGTCGACGACCAGCTCGTCGAGATGGCCAATCGTGCCTTCCTGCCGCAGGCTCATCTTCAGCGTCAGCGAGGCGAAGCCGACCACGCGCGATCTGAGCTCGGCGCAGACGTATCGCTGCCGCGGAGACAGAAGCCCTCGCCCGAAGACGCCTCGGAGAGTCGCTTCGTCGAAGACTTCGTTCGGCCAGTGCTGGCGCAACAGATCGAGAACGGCAGGAAAGTCCTGCGAACCACAACTGCGTATCGTCGCCACTCTGCTTCCCCCCAGGGCCCGCGGTGAGATGCGGGAGCAGCAAGACCGGTTCAGCGAGATCGACTCGCATACCGCGGTTGCAAGTCTGCCGCAATACTGTAAATTGCGCAGCGGACACGAGTCGTCCCGTCGGCCCGCACAGGGTGTTAGGCTCCGCCCCGTGGGAACGGAGGCCGGATGTTCGTCCCGCTGATCGCGGAGCTGAAGCGAAGGCGCGTCTTCCGCGCCCTCGTGGGGTACGCGATCGTCTCGTTCGCCGTGCTCCAGGTCATCGAGCCAATCATGCACGGGCTCCGGCTGCCCGACTGGACGCTTTCGTTCGTGGTGGTGGGCCTCGCCGTCGGATTTCCCGTCGTGGTCGTGCTCGCGTGGGTCTTCGACGTGTCGGCGGGGAGGATCGAGCGGACGGTTCCGATCCGCCCGGAAGGTCCTGGAGGCCTGCGCGTCGCCTTGGCGCTGGGCGCCGTTGCCGCGCTCGCGGTCGTGCCTGCGGTCGCGTGGCACTTCACCCGGACGGCCCGGGCCCCGGCAGCGCCCGCCGTACCCGCGGCTCCGTCGGTCGCCGTGCTGCCTTTCGCGAACTTCAGCCAGGCGAAGGACGAAGAATACTTCTCGGACGGCATCACCGAAGAGGTGATCAACGCGCTCGCCAACGTCGACGGACTGCGCGTCGTCTCGCGTACCTCGGCGTTCGCGTACAAGAACAAGAACCTGAGCGTGCGGCAGATCGGCGAGGAGCTCGCCGTCGCCACCGTGCTGGAGGGAAGCGTACGCCGCGAAGGCAACGCCCTGCGCATCACCGCGCAACTCATCAACGCAGTCGACGGATATCACCTCTGGTCGAAGACCTACGATCGGGAGCTGAAGAACGTCTTTGCCGTCGAGAACGAGCTTGCGACCGCCATCGCCGACGCGCTGCGACCCAAGTTCCTCAAGCAGTCGTCGCTGGTCCCCATGACGACCGGGAGCTCCCAGGCGCACGACCTGTACCTGAAAGGCCGTCACTTCTGGACCAAGCGGACGACGGAAGATCTGAAGGAAGCGATGGCTCTGTTCGAAAAAGCCATCGCCCTCGATCCTGCGTACGCGCTCGCGCACGCCGGGCTCTCCGATTGCTACCTGCTGCTCGGCGAGTACACCTCCGCGCGTCCGGCGGAGATCCTTCCCAAGGCGAGGCCTCATGCGTACCGGGCGCTGGAGCTCGACGGCGCCCTGGCCGAGGCGCACGCATCCCTCGGCCTCATCAGCATCTTCGACTACGACTGGGCGACCGCGGAGCGTGAGTTCAAGCGAGCCATCGAGCTGCGTTCCGGGTACGCGACGGCGCACCATTGGTACGCAATATTGCTGGTGACGCTGGGGCGGTTCGCTGAAGCGCGTGCGGAGGCGGAGCGTGCGCTGGAGCTCGATCCTGCGTCGGTCATCGTCAACAACATGCTGGGCGTGGTGTTCTTCGAGAGCCGCGATTACGAAAAGGCGATCGCGGCCTTCCGCAAGACGCTCGAGCTCAACCCGGGATTCGCGGCGGCGCGCGAGATGCTCGCTTGTTCCTACGCCGCGGCCGGACGAAAGGCCGAGGCGCTTGCGGAGCTGGAACAGGTGAAAGCATCGGCGGTCGAGCACGTCGCCATGCGCGCGTGGATCCTGGGTGTGGCCGGAGATACCGCCGGCTCACGGCGGCTGATCCAGGAACTGCAGCAGCGATCGGACCCGCCGTACGGGAATCATCCGGCAGCGGTCGCCGCCCTGCATGGGATGCTCGGGGACAGCGATCGCGCCTTTGCGCTGCTCGACCAGGCCTATGCGGAGCGCGACTGGATGCTTCGCGACGTGAAGGTGAGTCCGCTCTGGGATTCGCTGCGCAAGGACCCGCGTTTTCCCAAGCTCCTCCAGCAGATGCATCTGGATTGAAATCCGTCCGGAGGCGGGACGGGGGATCCCATTTGCGGACGCACGCCCTGAAGGCCCCGTCGAGAGGGCGTGGCACGGATCTGGCTGCCGAACGGATCCATGGTCGGTCTGCGTCAGGACGTTCGAGGCGCGTTGCGGTTGCCTTTGCGGAGCCCGGCTTTTGCGGCCGTCGTGGTGCTGACCCTGGGGATCGCCATCGGCGCGACCTCCAGCGTGTTCAGCGTCGTGCGCGGGCTGCTCCTCAAGCCGTTGCCGTATCGCGAGCCCGAACAACTCGTGCGCTTCTACGGATCCTGGCGGCAGTTTCCGAGCGGGACGACCTCGCTGGCCGAGTACCGGCAGGATCACGAGCACCTGTCCACCATGAGCGGCGTGGCAGCGTGGGGGTACGGCAGCGGCAGCCTCGCCGGCGAGGGCGCGCCGGAGCACATCGGGCTCGGCCGCGCCACGAGCTCGCTGCTGCCGGTGCTGGGAGTGAAACCCGCGCTCGGGCGCTGGTTCAGCAAGGAGGAGGAAGAGCCCGGCCACGGAAACGTCGTCGTCCTCAGTCGAGCGCTATGGCGGCGTCGCTTCGGCGCGGACCGTGCGGTCGTGGGTCAGACGGTCCAGATCACCGGAGTGCCGTTCACGGTCGTCGGCGTCCTGGGCGAAGATCTCGAGCTTCCGGAAAGCTTCGACGCATGGAGACCCCTTCCCTTTCCGGCGGACCAGCTCACGTCGAGCGCCCGCCCCAGCCGCTTCCTGCGCGTGATCGGGCGGCTGGCCCGCAGCTCCACGCTCGCCGACGCGCGCGCCGAGCTTGCGCTGGTGTCGGCGCGATTGCGGTCGGAATTCCCCGCCGTCTATCCCGCCGACAGCGGCTTCGAGATGACTCTCATTCCTCTCCTCGATCAGATGGTCGGCGGCGTCCGGCTCACGCTCTGGATGCTGTTCGGTGCCGTCGTGCTGGTCCTGCTGATCGCCTGCGCCAACGTCGGCAATCTCCTGCTCGCGCGCGGCAGCGCACGGGAGCGCGAGCTGGCGGTGCGGGCAGCGCTGGGAGCAGGCCGGTCGCGCCTGGTGCGACAGATGCTGGTCGAGAGCCTCGTTCTCGCCCTTCTGGGCGGCGCGTTGGGAGCGTCGATCGCGATCTGGGGCGTGGATGCGCTCCTCGCCGCCGGCCCTGCCGATCTGCCGCGGGCGCACCAGGTGCGCGTGGATGGAGCGGTGCTGGCGTTCGCGCTCGCTGCGTCGGTGGTGAGCGGCATTCTCTTCGGGCTCTTGCCCGCGCTCACCGCGACGCAGACGAGCCCCCAGGACGTGCTGCGGGGAGGCAGCGCGTCCGCCGCGCGCCATCCCCGGCGCCTGCGGCGCGCCCTGGTCGCCGCCGACGTGGCGCTGGCGCTGGTGTTGCTCTCCGGCGCGGCGCTCCTCTTGCGAAGCTTCAGCCGCGTCGTGCACGTCGATCCGGGATTCCAGGCCGCGGGCGCGGTCACGCTCACCGTCGGGGTGCCGGGAAACAACGAGCACGTCCGCGCAGTCCTGGCGAATGCGCGGCAGCGCCTGCGGGAGCTTTCCGCGGTCACCGCGGTCGGCGGGGTCGACTACCAGCCCCTGAGCGGCGTCGCGAACGATCAGGCGTTCGAGATCGACGGCCGTCCCGTACCCGAGGGAGTGCAGCCGCCCGACGAGGAGATTCGCATCGTCACACCCGGGTGGTTCGAAGCCATGGGCATCCCGCTGGTGCGCGGGCGCATGCCGCAGGAGACCGACGCGGCCGACAAAGCGCCCGTGGCGGTGGTCAATAGATCGTTCGCCCGCAAGTACTGGTCCGCGGAGGATCCGGTCGGCCAGCGCCTGCGCCTGGCACGCGATCCGCGCTGGTGGACCGTTGCCGGCGTGGTCGGCGACGTGCGCGAGTTCGGCCTCGATGCGGATCTGCGCCCGACGATGTACTTCCCGCTGGACCAGCTTCCCAGCAACACCCTCACGTTCGTCGTCCGCTCCCCAGCGCCGGCAGGAGAGGTGTTGCGCGTGGCGCAGCAGGAATTGCTGGCCATCGATCCGCGCGCGACCGCCTGGCAGGCGCGGCCGCTGAGCGACATGCTCTCGGCGTCGCTGGCGCAGCGCAGCTTCGCCCTGAAGCTCCTCCACGGGTTCGCCGCGCTGGCGCTGCTGCTCGCCGGCCTCGGTCTGTACGGGGTGCTCGCCTACACCGTCACGCAGCGCACGCGCGAGATCGGCGTGCGCATGGCCTTGGGTGCGCGGCCGGCGCAGGCGCTGGGACTCGTCGCCAGGGAGAGCGCGGCGGTGGTCGGCATTGGGTTGCTGCTTGGACTTGCGGGCGCGCTCGCCACGGCGCGGTTCTTCGCCCGGCTCCTCTTCGGAGTGGGACCGCTCGACCCGCTGGCGCTGCTCGCCGCCACGCTGCTGCTCTCCGCGGTGGCGCTGGTGGCAACGCTCGCCCCGGCGCGACGCGCAGCGCTGGTGGATCCCGCGGTGGCGCTCCGAGCCGAGTAAGGGTTATTCGGCGCGCAGCGAGATGGCGGGGTCGACGCGGGTCGGATCCGCACGGGACCTTTGTCGGAGGCGAAGCACGTGCCTCCGGTATATCCAGCGAGCGCCGGGCTTGGCCCGCGGCATCCTCCGCTTGGTGCACGCTCGCATTGAGCGCCGAAGCAGATGGCCTCCCGGAAGCAGGGAGAAAATCATGCGAACGCGTGTGTGGCTGCCGATCTCGATCGGTGCTCTCCTCTTCGCGCAATCCGTCGCTGCGCAATACTATCTTCAGACCGACCTCGTCTCCGATGAGAGGACGACCGCCAATCCCCCCGACCCGCATCTCGTGAACGCCTGGGGGCTGGTCTCCAGTGCAACGAGTCCGTGGTGGGTCGCGAACAATGGCACCTTGACGTCGACGCTCTACGACGCCACTGGAGCAAGGCGCACGCTCGTCGTGACCATTCCTGGGCCTCCGACCGGAGTCGTCTTCAACGGCGGGGCGGGGTTCGTCGTGCGCAGCGGAGCCTCGGCCGCTCCTGCCCGGTTCATCTTCGCCACGGAGGACGGGAAGGTCGCGGGCTGGGCGCCCACCGTGCCGGCCCCAGGGTCGACGCAGGCGACCGTTGCGGTCAACAACTCCGCAGCGGGCTCCGTCTACAAGGGGCTCGCGATCGCGAGCACCGCCGCCGGCGACTTCCTCTACGCCACCGACTTCCACAACGGCGCCGTGGATGTGTTCAACAGCGCCTTCGTCGCGGTGAACGTGCCGGGCGCGTTCACCGATCCCAACCTTCCGGCAGGGTACGCGCCGTTCGGCATCCAGACGATCGGGGCGAGCGTGTTCGTGACGTATGCCCTGCAGGACGCCGACGCGCACGATGACGTCGCCGGAGTTGGCCACGGCTACGTCGACCAATACGACACCGTCGGAAAGCTGATCCGCCGCGTCGCTTCGAAGGCTCGCCTCAACTCTCCTTGGGGCCTCGCGCTCGCGCCGCCCACGTTTGGCGCTTTCGGCGGCGCGCTGCTGGTGGGTAACTTCGGCGACGGCAGGATCAACGCATTCGATCTCGCCAGCGCGCGCGGAACGGGCGAGGCGGTGCAGCTCGGCCAGCTCCATTCCGCGACCGGACCGCCGCTGAAAATCGACGGGTTGTGGGCATTGCAGTTCGGCCACGGCAACACGAACTCGGGATCGACCAACACGCTGTACTTCACCGCCGGGCCGGACGGCGAGAGCCACGGCCTGTTCGGCAACCTGGTGCCCGCGCCGGCGCCCAAATAAAGCGGTGGATGACCACCGTCGCAGCCTTCGCTACGACACGATGGTCGCGACGTTCATTGCCGTCCTCGCCGTCGGATCGTGCCCGAAGGCATCGGCCTCGACATTCAGGCGTTAGGCGTGCGGCGGCTCCACCACCAGTTCAAGGTGGCTACCGCTCCCGTGACCAGGACGATGACGAGCTCGCTCCTCCCCATCCGGCTGGCCACGACTGCACAGAAGGCGATGCCGATCGCGGCGAACACCGTGCCGCCCGGCAGGTGAAAGCGGGCCTCTCCCGGCCGCGTGCGCCTCAGCATCGGCACCGCCGCGCACACCACTGCGTAAGTGAAAAGGCGCGCCACCGCCGAAAGCACCGCGTTCCAGCGAAATCCGCCGCCGACGGACAGCGCCCAGGTCAGCACGGCGAAGATGGCGATGGAGACGTGCGGGGTGCGGAAGCGAGGGTGCGCGATGCGAAAGAAGGCGGGGAATTCCCCCTTCTGGGCGAGCGCGAACGTCAGCCTCGGGACGTTCAGGATGTTCGCGGACAACAGGCCATACGTGGAGAAGAGGGCACCCAGGGTGACGAGGATCGCTCCGGGTGTCCCCATCGTGACTCGCGCCGCTGCGGCGAGAGGCCGCGGCACGCCCGCGGGGTTGGGGAGGGCGCCCATCACCGTCAGGTGGATCAGCATGTAGACGACGGAGCAGACCGCGAGGGCGGTGAACAGCGCAAACGGGGCGTCGCGTCGCGGATTGCGCGCCTCGCCCATGGGGATCATCGCCGATTCGAAGCCGCCGTACGCAAAGACGAGGAGCACCATGGCTTCGATGGCCCCTCCCGGGCGGGTTTCGCCACCTCCCACCCGCCAGCCGGTGGTGAGGATGAAGATCCCGCCGGAGACGACCAGCACGAGGAGAGGCAACAGCTTGGCCACGGTGAAGAAGTTGCTCACCTGGGCACCGGCGCGGACGCCGCGCACGTTCACGACGAGGAGTACCCCGATGATCGCGGTCAGCAGGGCGATGCGCGGCGCTCCGGAGCTCGTCTGCGGCACGAACTCGCCGAGATAGTCGACGAACAGGTTCGCGCTGGCAGCGCTCGCTGCGAGTCGGACGAGCCATGCGAGCCATCCGGTCTGGATGCCGACGAGGCTGCCGAACGCGGCGCGCGCGTAGAGGTATGGTCCACCGGCGTCGGTGAACCGCGAGGCCACTTCCGCGAAGCAGGCGACGATCACCGCCATTCCCGCGCCGGCGACGATGTACCCGAGCGGCGCCCATCGTCCCAGGTAGCCCGCGATCAGCGAAGGAAGGCCGAAGATGCCGCTGCCGATGATGCAATTGATGACCAGCGCGACGAGGCTCCAGCGGCCGATCGCGCGCACGAGGTCGGATGGCGCAGTTGTCCCTGCGGCTGAATCGGCTGGCATCTGGCCGGCGCATATTACCTCCTCGCGCATCGACCCGATGATCGCATTGCGTGCCGAGTGACGGCGATCAGCGCGTCGATCGGCACGAGCCGTCTTCAGACCATCCCTCGCTGCCCACGCAATGGTGGCAGAAGAACAGACCGTCAGGATCATACTTTCGCTTGATCTCCGACAGCCGCGCGTAATTCTCGCCCCAGAACTCCCGCTGCCAGTCGCTCTCGAAATAGTCCGTTTCGTTGAGGTAGCTGCCGGCGCCCGGCGTCGCCGCGCGGATGACCTTCATTGCGGCGCCGACTCGTGCCTTGGCGGATTCGCCTTCGGTCATGTCCGGCTCGTGGCCCGGTACGCCTGGATACGCGTTCGCCGCCGCGGCGATGATGATCAAGGCCGCGGCCTTGAAGACGGCAGGGTTCATCGAGATTTCCCGGCCGCGCTCCCTCGCCTCCGCAGAAGCGCCGGCCTGGCCCTTGTTGAAGTGCAGCGCGACTGACCAGTGTCGCGACGCATCGAAGAGCGTGGCCGCAAACCCCGATGCGTTCGCGGGCTCGAACAGATCGAGCGGAACCCAGCGCGATTGATAGGCGTACCAGTACGCCGATACCTGCCCGCCATCGCCGGCCCACCACCAGAAGCGGTCAGGAGGTTGATCGGGCCGAGGATCCGTCTCGATGGCGCCCGGAATGTTCTTGAGATATGCGGCGTCCCACATCCGATTGCCCGGCATCTCGACGAGCTCGGCCTTCATCGTCAGGGTGTCGCGATTCGCATCGACCCATTCGCGAAACGGGCGCCACACCTCGCCCGCTTGCTTCGCGCTCATGCCCTCGAACACGAGCGAGAGATCGAGCGAGTTGCTCCGCCGGACCTTCACCTGCTCGCCCCAATGCTCGTTGCTCAACTCCTCGCGGTAGAAGAGGAGAAAGTGCTCGAGCAGATCCTTGAAGGCGGCATCGGTCTTCGCGACGATGCTGCCGTCGATTGCGCCGAAGTAGTCCGGGAGCGGATGCGTTCGCAGCGTCACCCGCGTGACGACTCCAAACGTACCGCCGCCCCCGCCGCGCAGAGCCCAGAAGAGATCCTGGTTCTGGCAACCGTTTGCGACCAGCACCCTGCCGTCGGCGGTGACCACTTCCGCCTCGAGCATGCTCGCCGCAGCGATTCCATATTTCTTCGACCAGCTTCCGAACCCGCCGCCTTGCATGAATCCGCCAGCGGCTCCGACCGTGGTGCAGCCGCCTCCCTGGACGTAACGGCCGTGCTTGACGGTCACCTCCTGGTACGCCTCGAGCCAGCGCGTCCCCGCTTCGAGAGTCACCGCCGGTGCGGGCTCCGCCGCTCCGCAACCCTGGGGGATGAACGCGTCGCGGACGTCGACCTTGCGCATCTGGTGCGTCCACACCAGCAACGAATCGGGCGCGTTGGAGCGCCCGAGGTAGTCGTGTCCCGTCCCCTTGATCACCAGGCGCAGTCGAGATCGCCGGGCGAATTTCACCGCCGCGACGACGTCCGACGCATCTTTCGCGACGACTGCATAAGCGCTGGAGGCGGCGGTCCACGCGCCGAGCCAGCCGGTGGACTCCGTGCCGCCCGGCTGATCCTGGAGATAGAACGGGTTCGTCGAATTGCGGATGGCCGTGGCGCAGGCCTCGCCAGCCGCGTCGCTCCTGCACGGCGCGAACGGCGACTGGGGTTGCTCGAGCTTGCCGCGGAGGCTCGCTCCGAATTTCTGCCAATCGTCCCGCGTCGGCCAGCATGGCTGTCCCGGCGCGCAGCGACAGAGGGGGGCGGCTTCGGGCTGAGGAGCAGGGCGGCTCGTGGCGCAGCCTGCAGCGAAGAGCGTCGCAACCAGCGCCCGTGTCACGCCGCCTGAGCCGGAGGTGCCGGGCATCGCGGCACTATGTCACGGGAGGGCTACACACTTGGTTGGGAGTCAGAAGTCGTATGTCATTCCCAACGAGAAGGCCTGCGGGCTCGTTCCCGTGAAGCAGCCGGTCCCGTTGCCGATCAGGCCGATCCCGGGACCCGCGCTCGCCGTCGACGGGCCGCTGCCGTCCTTGCAGTCCCACGTCACGCCGTGCCCGCCCGGTCCAAGCGCGAAGTGCGCCGCGGAGCTGTTTCTCATGTGGGCGTAGCTCAGGATGATCGTCGTCTTCGGGTTGAACCAGTGCCGGACGCCGACCGTGAGCATATCGGCGGTGTTGTCCACGGGGCCCGCGCCCGGATCCCCGGGCGTGTTGGCGGCATGCGCCCATCCGCCCATCACGTCGTCGTTCGGGCCCACCTTCTGCAGGGCGGACAGGTAGTACCCGTCACGCTGGCGCTCGTTGAAGGCGGAAGCGTCGTTTCGGCGCATCTCCTCGAAAATGCCGGCAACCGTCGTTCCGGTCGGCTCGAACGTGTATTTCGCGCCGAACTTCCAGGCGTATTCGTTGGCGGTGCCGACGACCGACGTCCCGGCAGGCGTGGTTTGGCCCGCGTCTCCGGTCCGGTTCGTTGTCTTGTGCATCTCGTGGGCGAGGATCAGCTTGAGGCCGAACCCGTGCCACTCGGCGGAGAAGCCGTACGCATCGCCGAAGGCGCCGTCGTTGCAGGGCCCCGCGTTGCCGCCGGAGCAGGCGTTCTCGCCGATGGCGTACCCGATGTTGTCCTCGAAGCGGTTCTGGCCGGGCGACCAGATCGCGTTGAGGCGGAATCCCATCAGGTCCGGGGACTCGTACCAGACGGCGTGCGGCAGGCGTGCATCGAACTCGGTGCGGTTGTCGCCGCCGGTATTCCCCATGATGCTGTTGTAGTCGCCTGGCGTGTCGGCGAGGAAGTCGAAGTCCGCGGTCACGGATTTGTACGGAGTGTCGTTCTTGCCGAGCTTCAGCGCGCCGAACGGTGTGCTGACGCCGACGAAGCTGTTTCGCGAGGCGAGCGCGCCCGTCACGGCGGTGTTGGCGGGATTGATGGTGTCGTTGCTCCCGTTCGGCTTGCTGCCAGGGGTTGCGGTCACGTCCACCTGTGCCTCGAGCTGGAAGACCGCCTGGAAATCCCTGCCAACCAGGTCGTGATAACCCCTGACGCCGAAGCGAGAGAGGTTGCTGGAGAGGTCGTGAAGCCAGCGCAAGTTGCCCGCGGGCGGCGTGCAGGGAGAGGCGGCGGTGATGCACGGCGCCGTGGTCAGTTCCTGGTTCCCGATGTCGTAGGAGACGTTGACCCGCCCGTAGACGGTGAAGTCGAACGGCTTGTGCGGCGGAGGTGGCTGCTTCACGTCGGAAGGGACGGCCTCACCCGTGGGCGTGGGATTCTGCGGCTCATTCGCCGGCTGCGCCAAAGCAAGGCTCGCGACCGCGAACGGACAAAGCAGAGAGAAGGTCACGATTGCAAAACGACGCATTGGTTTCCCCCTTGCGTTACGGCAGGCGCGCACCTGCATGGGCGCAACGCGGCCATTACAGGGATCGGGGGTATTCCTGTCAGTTGGACCAGCGTCGGAACGACGACCGGCTGGGCGCCATCGAATCATTGGTGGCGCGAACATTATCGATTTCGTTTGCAGGGACCTGTCGTCGGTCCGATGGACGGCGGAGCCGCCACGAGGCAGAGCCACCACGGCTCCTCCGTATTCGTCGGCTCGCGCCGGGAATCACACATCCTTGTCGCCTCCCGCCCCGCCCGCTTCGATTGGCGCGCGGTTCCACAGAGGAACCGGAGCCCTCGAAAAGGCGCGCGGGGTCCAACGAAACCGAAGGTATCCGGGAAAGAAACGACAGGAATGTCGCGCGGCATGCATGCCGCGAACCCTCTTCTTCGAGTGCGAACGCGCTGCGTCAGCGCTGGCATCGCGCTTGCTCCGATCCGTCGTTCATGCGGATGCGGGTCTGGGGCGGATGGTGCCGATGACGAAGAAGAGTCTCGTCGTGATCGGCAACGGGATGGTGGGGCACAAGTTTCTCGAGCTGCTGCTCGAGGACAGGCATCGCGATGATTGGCAGGTTGTCACCTTCTGCGAGGAGCCACGGTTCGCGTACGACCGAGTGAATCTCTCCAGCTTCTTCAGCGGAAAGACTGCGGCGGACCTTTCGCTCGTCGAGCCCGGCCTGTACGACGACGCGGGGATCACCGTCCACCGGGCCGACCGCGCCGCAGCCATCGACCGCGAAGGCAAGGCGGTGACCTCCGAGCGCGGGAGGGCCGTACCCTACGACAAGCTGGTGCTGGCGACGGGCTCTTCACCGCTGGTTCCGCCCATACAGGGGCGCGAGACGCAAGGCTGCTTCGTCTACCGCACCATCGACGATCTGGAGGCGATCCGCGCCTACGCGGCGCAGGCCCGCGTCGGAGTGGTGATCGGTGGCGGACTCCTCGGTCTCGAGGCAGCCAACGCGCTCAACCACATGGGTCTCGAGACGCACGTGGTCGAGTTCGCGCCGCGGCTGATGGCCATGCAGGTGGACGAGGGCGGCGGGCAGATCCTGCGCGCGAAGATCGAGTCGCTCGGGGTCTCGGTGCACACCGGCAAGCACACGACGGAGATCGTTTCGCTCGAAGGACGCGTTGCGGAGATCCGCTTCGCCGACGGTGGCGCGCTGGCTGCGGACATGGTGGTGTTCTCCGCGGGCATTCGTGCGCGAGACGAGATCGCGCGCGAATGCGGCCTTTCGATCGGCGAGCGCGGAGGAGTGGTCATCGACGATCGCTGCTGCACTTCGGATCCCGACATCCTCGCCATCGGCGAGTGCGCCTACTACCGGGGCCGCACGTACGGCCTGGTGGGGCCGGGCTACCAGATGGCCCGCACAGCGGTCTCGACGCTGACGGGCGGGGAGGAAAGGCTCGGCACCTTCGACATGAGCACCAAGCTCAAGCTCCTCGGCGTGGATGTCGGGAGCTTCGGCGACGCTCACGCGACGCGGCCGGGCAGCCGCGTCCTCTCCTTCACCGACTCGGTGGCCGGCATCTACAAGAAGCTGGTGGTGAGCGCCGATCGGCAGCGCCTCCTGGGCGGCGTCCTGGTGGGCGACGCCTCGTCCTACGGCCAGCTGCTGCAGCTGACGCAGAACCAGGTCCCTTTGCCGGCGCATCCCGAGCAGCTCATCCTGCCGCAGCCTTCCGGTGCCAGACTGGCAGGGCTCGGTGTCGATGCGTTGCCCGATGCCGCCACCATCTGCACTTGCCAGAACGTGCCCAAGGGGATCATCTGCCGTGCCATCTGCGAGCAGCAGCTCGGTTCGGTGGGAGCGGTCAAGTCGGCAACCCGGGCCGGCACTGGCTGCGGCTCCTGCACGCCGCTGCTTGGGGAGATCCTCGGCGCCGAGATGAAGAAGGCCGGCAAGGCGCTTTCGAATCATCTCTGCGAGCATTTCCCTCGCTCGCGGCAGGAGCTCTACCACCTCGTCCGGCTGCATCGGATTCGCGACTTCGACGAGCTGATCGCGAAGCACGGGCGAGGCAACGGATGCGAGATCTGCAAGCCCGCCATCGCGTCGATCCTCGCCTCGACCTGGAACGAGCACGTGCTCGACAACAAGCGTCTTCCGCTGCAAGACACCAATGACCGCTTCCTCGCCAACATCCAGCGGGACGGAACCTACTCCGTCGTGCCTCGCGTTCCGGGCGGCGAGATCACTCCCGATCAGCTGATCGCCCTAGGCCGCGCCGCGAAAAAATTCGGGCTCTACTCGAAGATCACCGGCGCGCAGCGCGTGGATCTCTTCGGTGCGCGCCTCGAGCAGCTGCCGGACATCTGGCGCGATCTGATCGCCGCCGGCTTCGAGTCCGGGCATGCCTACGGAAAAGCGCTGCGCACGGTGAAGTCGTGCGTGGGCAACACCTGGTGCCGCTTCGGGGTGCAGGACTCCGTCTCGATGGCCATCCGCCTGGAGAACCGGTACAAGGGCCTGCGAGCGCCGCACAAGCTGAAGTCCGCCGTATCCGGCTGCGCGCGCGAGTGCGCCGAGGCGCAGGGCAAGGACTTCGGCGTCATCGCCACCGAGAAAGGCTACAACCTGTATCTCTGCGGCAACGGCGGCATGAAGCCGCAGCACGCCCAGCTCTTCGCCACGGATCTCGACGAAGACCAGGTCATCCGGTACCTGGATCGCTTCCTCATGTTCTACGTCCGCACCGCCGACCGGCTGCAGCGGACGGCGGGCTGGTTCAACAACCTCGAAGGTGGAATCGAGTACCTGCGCAAGGTGCTGATCGAGGATTCGCTCGGCATCTGCGCGGAGCTGGAAGCGGAGATGGCGCACATCGTCGCCACCTACCAATGCGAGTGGAAGAGCACCGTGGAGGATCCGGCGAAGCTGGCCCGGTTCCGCACCTTCGTGAACTCGCCGGCACCGGATCCGAGTCTAGTCTCCATCCGTTCCCGCGCGCAGCACCGGCCTGCGACGTGGGCGGAGAAGTCGCACCTCCTGCAGCAGGAGCTCGGATGAACGCGGCCGCTCGCGTGGCTCGCGAGTGCGAGGCGTGGGAGGACGTCTGCCCCCTCGACGACGTCCTTCCGGGAACCGGTGTGTGCGCGATGGTCGCCCGCCAGCAGGTGGCGCTGGTGAGGACCGCTTCCCCCGACGCCCTCTACGCGATCGGCAACTTCGACCCCTTCAGCAAGGCGTTCGTCCTCTCGCGCGGGATCGTCGGGGACCGGGCCGGTGTCCCGAAGATTGCCTCGCCGATCTACAAGCAGAGCTTCGATCTGCGCACCGGCGAATGCCTCGACGACGCACAGGTGCGCGTCCCCACTTACGACGTCCGTGTCGAGCAGGGGCGGATTCTCGTCTACCGCGAGCCGCGCCGGATCGGAACGCGCTGACGGCTTCGAGGAGGAACGTGTGGAGCACGAAACCATCGCAGGGATCGCAGCGGCAGCGCGGGCCAAGGCGAGCCTTCTTCGCCACGGCCCACGGCAGTACCTGATCCTCTCCGCGCTCGCCGGCGCGTACGTAGGACTGGGCATCGTGCTCATCTTCGCCATCGGGGCACCGTTGCAGGCGGCCGGCTCGGGAGCGACGAAGGCGGTGATGGGCGCGTCGTTCGGAGTTGCGCTGACCCTGGTCATCTTCGCCGGGTCGGAGCTGTTCACCGGCAACAACCTGGTGATGACGGTGGGAGCGCTGTCGCGCACCGTCGCGCCGGGGGCGCTCGGCAAGGTGTGGGCGGCAAGCTTCATCGGGAACTTGGCGGGGTCGATGCTGCTCGCCCTGGCGGTTGCCGTTTCCGGTGTGCTGAGCAAGGCGCCCGCGAAGGAGTTCGTGCTCGGCGTAGTGGCGGCGAAGATGGCTGCGCCCGCGGTGGAGCTCTTCTTCCGCGGCGTCCTCTGTAACGCGCTGGTGTGCCTCGCGGTCTGGATGGGGCTTCGCACCAAGGACGAAACGGCGCGGCTGGTGCTGATCTTCTGGTGCCTCTTCGCCTTCATCGGCGCCGGCTTCGAGCACAGCGTGGCGAACATGACGCTGCTCGCCATCGGGCTCTTCCTGCCGCACGACCCCAATCTCGTGTCCTGGGTGGGCTTCGCCAGGAACCTGGGCGTGGTGACTCTCGGGAACATCGTCGGCGGAGCGCTGCTGATCGGGCTGCCGTACTGGTACGTAGCGCAGGGGGAGCGGCGGATGTTGGCCGTCCGGCCGGTGGAGGAGGAAGCCCGCGCCGCGGTGGCGGGTTAGCCGCGGCATGCCGCAGAAGCTGAACGGACAGCGCATCGCGCTCTTCGAGTCCCGGCTCGCCGAGGAGATCTCCGCGCTCGTGCGTCGCTGCGGAGGCGTGCCGGTCTGCGTTCCGGCGGTGCGCGAGCATCGCCGCTCCGCGGGACGCGAGATGGCCGCGGTGCTCGACCGGGTACGGGCCGAGCCGTCCCCGGTATTCGTCTTTTCCACCGGAGTGGGAGCTTCCGCTCTGTTTGGCGAAGCGCGCGCGCTGGGACGGGAGGCGGAACTGCGCGATGCCATCCTGCGCGGTCTCGCGGTGTGCCGCGGGCCCAAGCCGGTCGCGGCGCTGCACAAGGAAGGCATCACAGCTTCGATCCGGGCGCGCTCTCCGTATACGACGGAGGAATTCATCGACGCTCTGGCGCAGGTGGACGTCCGGAGACGGATGGTGGTGCTCACCCACTACGGCGAGAAGAACCCACCACTCGTCGTCGCGCTCGTGTCTCGCGGGGCGCGACTCTTCGAACTGATGCTCTACGAGTGGGAGCTGCCAGAGGACACGGGGCCGCTGGCCCGCGTCATCGAGGAGCTGGAAGGAGGAGCGTTCGCTGCCGCCGCATTCACCACGCAGATCCAGGCGCGGAATCTGATGGCGGTCGCGGGTGATGTTGGTCGCAAGGAGGGCCTGCTCGCTGCTCTGCGGTCGCGCGTCCTCGTCGCCGCCGTCGGTCCAACGTGCGCGCGGGTGCTCAAGGAGCTGGGCATTCCGCCACAGGTCATGCCCGAGTCTCCAAAGATGGCCGCCATGATCAGAGCGCTGGTCGGGCGTCTCGCCGAAGGAAGTCCCCAGTGACGGAATCGGTAGTCGCATATCCAGCGTTCTTGAAACTCGCGAATCGCCCCGTGCTGCTCGTCGGCGGCGGAGGCGTGGCAGCGGGCAAGCTGACCGGACTCCTCGAAGCCGGCGCCCGGGTCACCGTAGTGGCGCCGCGGATCGGTACCGACCTCGAGCGGCCTCGCGTAACGCTCTTGCGGCGGCCCTTCGAGACGTCCGATCTGAATGGCTGCTGGTTCGTGGTGGCGGCGGCTACGCCCCAAGTGAACCGGGAAGTCGCACAGGCAGCGGAGACGCGGCAGATCTTCGTCAACGCGGTCGACGACGCGGACGCGGCCAGCGCCTGGCTGGGCGGCGTGGTGCGCAAGGGCGGAGTGACCGTGGCAGTCTCGACCGGCGGGTGCGCGCCCGCCTTGGCGGGTCTCTTGCGCGAGGCGCTCGAGGGCTTGCTGCCGGAGGATCTCGGCGAGTGGACCGTGGCTGCAGAGCGATTGCGCGCGCGTTGGCGAGCGGACGGGGTGCCGATCGCCGCGCGCCGGCCGCTCCTCTTGCGCGCCCTCGATGAAATGTACGCGACGAAGGGCTTGCCATGAGAAGTCCGGGGTTGGTGTCGCTGGTCGGCGCAGGGCCGGGAGATCCGGAGTTGCTCACGGTCCGTGCGGTGGCGCGCCTTCAGGCGGCCGATCTGGTTCTCTACGACGCGCTGGTCGACCCGGCGACACTGCGCCACGCCGCGCATGCGCGCTGGGCCTATGTCGGCAAGCGCGCCGGGCGGCATTCCATTTCACAGGAGACGATCGAGCGAATCATGATTCGCCGTGCGCTGCGCGGCGAACGCGTGGTCCGCCTCAAGAGCGGCGACCCATTCGTATTCGGCCGCGGTGGCGAAGAAGCGCTGGCGCTGGCCGCGGCCGGCGTTCCTTGCGAGGTCGTTCCCGGCGTATCCGCGGCAGTGGCGGGGCCAGCACTCGCCGGCATTCCCGTCACTCATCGCGGTACCGTCTCCGCATTCCTGGTCGTTTCGGGTCACGCCGAGACGGCCTTCGCGCCGGCGTTGGGATCGCTTGCACCGGGAGCGGCGACCGTCGTGGTGCTGATGGGCATCGCGACCCGCGCCGCCATCGTCGCGCTCTTGCTCTCCCGAGGGTGGAATCCGCAGACGCGCGCCGCGGTGCTGCTCTCCGCCTCGACTGCCGAGGCGCGTTCCTGGCGTGGGACGCTGGCCACGTTAGGCGCTTGCGAGCTGCCCGAGATGTATTCCGATTTACCCGGGCTGCTCGTGATCGGCGCGACGGTTGCGGTCGCCGAGCAGCTCGAGGCGCTCGCCATTGGGCAGGTCAGCTACCCGCGCGCGAGCCAGCCGCCGGCTCCACAACCCGTCAGTCGTCCTCGCCGTCGTCTTTTGCCCCCGCCGGACCGAATGACGCCCACGTCCCTTTCGTCGGGCGGTAGTCGCCTGTCCGCTTCGACCAGTCGCAGACGCCGCTCGGGAAGATCGCATTGAGCCGGGCGAGCTCCGCGGCCGTGAACGTGACGGTGTAGTCGGCAGGATCGATGGGCTTCAGGTGGCAGGTCATGATGTCCTGCACCAGCGGCGAACCCGCTACCATCCGGGGCGTAGCGAATCGGGGATAGAGCGTGTAGCACGGACCCGTGCCCTGGTATTCCTGTGGCCCCGGGTAATAGTGGTGGCCATCCGGCGTTGATGGAGAGCCTGGGCCCCAGCACGCGTCCTCGAGGTCGGCCGGTTTGTTCCTCACGACCTTGACGGATTTCGGTGCGCCGGAGGTGTCGGCCTGGATCGCCGTCACCCAGCGGTCCAGCTGATCCCACGCCACGCCGAGATCAGGGCTGTCCGTGGTGAACCCGAAGCGACCGCCGATGAGGATGATGTGGTTGTCGTGGTGGCCGTTGCTCCGCACGAGCCGCGCGCGGGTCGTGAAGTTGTTGACGATCTGGTGGATGTCGCCATTGGGGATGGCGTCGTTGTACGCGCGGACGTCGACGATGGGTGTTTCCGCCAACCCGAACATGCCCTGCAGGACGCGCCCCGATTCCCGCCCGGTGATGATGGCTCGGCGGTCGCCGACGTGGCGTTCGGGGATGGGATTGAGGTCGATGTCGAAGCCCCCGATCCGCTCGTTGAGATCGAGGAACTGCTCCTTGGTGATCTTGTTGTCGTTGAGGACCTTCAGCCCGTACTGGACTCCGACGTTGTCGAGCGGCCGTCGCGCGAATCCGGTCTCCGGATCCCTGCCGTATACGTTCACCGTGTGATCGTAGATGTCGCCGCGTGCGCCGTTCGGGTTGGTCACGGGATCGTACCGGGCGCTCAAGGGCACCTCGGTCTTGAAGTCGCCGCGCGGATCGAGCCGCCGCGCGGACGTCCCACTGTTGCTGAGCGTCGCGATGCTCCCGAACTGGCCGAAGCCGGAGACCAGCCGCTGCTGCTCCTGGGTGAAGAATCCCGGCGCCTGGTTGAAATAGAGGTCGAGCAACCGCGCGTCGCCGACCGTGTAGGCGGTGACCGTGACGACGTCCGGGAAGGCGAGCTGGACGAGAATGCCGTCGAAGATTCCCGGATAGTTCTCCGCGGTCTGATGGCTCTGGTACGAGCCGCCGGAGGTGCCGGTGCCGAGCGTGAAGGTCGGCACGCCGTAGTGCTCGACGAACCGCTCCTTGGTCATCACCGTCGTCTCGGAAGCCAGAAGATCGCTGCAGTTCTGGTTGAAGACGTTGAGGCTGTTCGACGCGCGCGCATAACCGCGGCCGAGAAGGTTGACGTCGAGCACTCCTCCGGTGGTGGTGCCCTGCGTGTACCATCCGGCTTGGCAGCCAGCGCCGTGTTGATAGATCAGCTTGCCGGTCCAGCCTGCGGGCCGGTGGAAGGGATCCGGCGCGGGCTCGCGGTACGGATCGTGGTTGATGGCGATCTGATAGATGCCGCGGTTCACCGTCCCGGTCTCGACGCGGACGATGAACCTGACGGTGCTGTTGGGGAGCAGCGCGATGTCGGAGGGCGGCGTGGCTGGCAGCACGCCGTTGACCGAAAGCGGCTTGAAGGCCTGGTTGGGCAGCGGCGTGGTCGAGCGGTACACGTAATCGATCCGCGTCACGATCGAACAGTACCTGTCGATCGGATCGCCCAGATTCCCGCCCGTCGTCGGCAGGATGAACGTCGTGGTAGTGCAGAAGAAGGGCGTCTCGTGCGGGCCGGAGAAGATGGGCCCGGTGATGGGGAAGTTCGTCACCGTGAGGCGTCCGGAGGGGCCTTTGCCTTTCTTTCCCTGCTCACTCGCGGCGAGGACGTTGTCGCCGTTCACGAGACCGGTGACGAGCCCCATCAGGGCGTGACTGCCAGGGACTTGCTGGAAGACGGACGTGGCGGCGGTGCCGTTGAGATCGACGCGGACATTGCCGAGCGCGATGGAGGGAGCGACATCGACGCGCACCAGGACGTCACCCCCGGTGACAACGTCGTTTCGGGTCGAGAGCGTGGTGATGGCGAAGTCGTGGTTGCCCTCTTGGTGGTGTTCCTTGAGCAAACGGAATTTCGGCTCGTCCGAGTCGGCCGCGGCTGGCGCGATCAGGCCAGCGAAGCTCGCCCCGACGGCGAACAGTACGGTGATGGATCGAACGCTGGTCCTCATATGCCCCCCTTGTGTTGCGCGATCGAGATGTCGATGGCGAGGGACGGGGATCTGCGTGTCCCTCGTTCGCCGGTTTCAGCGCGCGCAGCCTAGCAAAGCGCAACGCAGTTGTGCCAGCACCGCCAGTGATCACTGAATCCCCGGTGCTTCGGTAGCCGCGCTGGCAGGAAGCGAGGCCCCCGTTCGGATCTACCGAACGCGCAGGTCGAGTCGAATGGGGGCTTGAAGCTGGTACTGGGGACCCTTCGCCTCGTACTGGCAATACCAGCGCAGGATGTGGCTTCCCGTGATGGTATCCCGACTGCAGGTCATGGCGTCTGCGCCGCTGCCGACCTTCACGCCGGTCATCGACTCGTAGTGCGTCGCGGAGATGCGAAACGCCCCACGAGCCTGCGGAACCGCGCATGCCGCGACGAGAGCGAGCGCCATGCTCCCGAACCTCATCGGCAGACTCTAACCCAACGACTACGGCGCGTGTCGTTCAGACACCTCGCGCTGTCGCCCGCAACAGGCGAAAACCTGACGAGGCCCGGGCACCATGGCACGCTCTGTCCGGCCGCCATCTCGCGGCCTCCACAGCGAAGGTGACGGAATGATGTTTGGTCGTCGAGCCTCGGCCGCAGCCGTTCTCGCCATGCTCGCTGGCTGCGCCAGCGTCGAGATGGCAGGTCCCGAGCGCGACTATGCGGCGAAGGAGTTCGCCAGGCCCTCGAAGGGCAAGGCCGCCCTCTACGTGTTCCGGAACGGGTCCAACGGCGGCGCGGTCAAGATGAGCCTCGAGCTTGATGGAGCACCTCTCGGAGAAACCGCCGCGAAGACATTCCACTGGCTGAGCATCACGCCTGGCAAGCACAAGCTGATCGGCAAGGCGGACAACGAGTCGGTGATCGAGTTCACCGCGGCATCCGGACGCAACGTATTCGTCAGGCAAGATGTCGGGACGGGCCTCTTGTCCGCCGTAAACCGCCTCGAGCTCGTGGACGAGCAGACCGGCCGCGCCGGAGTCGCGGAGTGCGAGATGGCGGAAGCGCCTCTGAACTGAAGATCGGCCCCACGGTTTGCCTTTCCTTCAGCGATGGTCGCCATCGCGGTCGCGGCGATCTTCGTCGCGGTGATGGTCGCCGTCGTGCTCCGCGTCTCCCGCGCTGCCTTCGTACCGCCTCCCCTGCACGTCGCCCTCATGGGCACAGGCCATTCCGAGGATCGATGCAGCGATGAGCAGCAAAGCGGTACGCATGGTTGCCCCTTTGAACAGCGATTGCAGGCGGCACGATGATCATCTCGCGCCGCACACGCATCAGACGTCCGGAGGCGTGGCGGCGCGCCTGAAACATGACGGTTCATTTCAGCGGGTTGCGTCCGTGAATGGGCGCTGCGTGGGTTGCGTCGAATTCGCGTGACCACGACCAAAGTCGCCTCCACTGCCGTCGCAGTGCTGGCCGCGCTGCCGTTCGCAGCCCGCGCCGCCGACGGGCCGGCGCTCGACGGGTCGATGCTCGCTCGATCGGAATCGCAGCCCGACCTGATGCGCCATGGCTATTCACCCGGCTACGACCGCGGTTATGAGCCGCAGGCGCGCCAGGGACTGCTGCTGTCCTTCGGTCTGGGCGGCGGCTCTCTCTATCTCTCCAATGAAGGACCCTCGCGCCTTGGTGCCGCCGACGTGGACTTCCGGATCGGCTACGGGTTCTCCGACCGCTTCCAGATGTTCATGGACTTCAACACGGACGTCGGCAGCACCTACTACGGCAACAGCGTGGGCTCGTGGACCTGGACCCTGCGCGGGCAGACCGTGCTCGCCGGCGACCGCGCCGGCAACGGCCTCAACGTGAACTTCGGCGCTGGATTCGGCGGGATCACGTACGACACGGGCTACGCCGATCGCGCATCGAGTCCCACCGGCTTCGCGCTTGCCGGGGGCCTATCGTACGACGCGCGCATCACGCCCTGGTTTGCGATCAGTCCGGAATTCTTCGTCACCTGGCACCAGATTCCCAACCCGCCGGGCACCCCCGATGATGTCTCCAGCATCTACGGCGTCCGGCTCAACCTGCTTTGGTATCTGCACTGAGACAAAGGCCCATCATGCGGAAGCTCTCCGTTCTCATCCTCTCCCTGTTGCTCTTTCCGGCGATCGCGTCTGCGCAGTCCGAAGGGCCGCCGCCTCCTCCTGATTCGCAAGACGTGAAGATGGCGCAGCCGCCGGACGCGGAGCCGGGCATGCAGCCCCCCGCGCCTCCTGCCGCCCCGCCGTCGCCTGCATCGGACAGCGATCAGGTGGGCATCCTGCAGCAGCCCGCACCCGCTTCGCCGCCGGCGACCGCGGCGCCGCAGCAGACGGGCCAATGGGTCTACACGAACCAGTACGGCTGGGTCTGGATGCCTTACGGCCAGCAGTACGTCGACGAGGGAACCTACGGCGCGTCTTCGCCGTATCAATACGTCTACTGCGTGGGCGTGGGCTGGTCGTGGGTTGCGGCGCCGTGGCTGTGGGGTTGGGGCGCCTATCCCTACTTCGGAGCGTGGGGGCCGTCTCACTTCGGCTGGTATCGCGGCCTGTATCGTGCCGGCTATGGCTGGGGACGTTATCGCGGCGGCAGCCGATCTTACGCCGGTGGATATCGCTCAACCCGCCCCGTCGGTGGCGGATACGTCAGCGGACGAACTAGCCGGTCGTTTGGCGCACCCACTCGCGGCCGCTCGTTCCCCGCCCGCACCCGCATCGCAGCGAGCGGCAGTCACCGGCGGTAATCGGGCCACGCGCGTCCAAGCTAGGGCTTGAACGTCTCTTGCAACCACTTCGCCTTTCACTAGGGTGCCGCCCGCGTCGCGGCCAAACCCTCTCAATCAAGGAGAACCCTCATGGCGACAGGCGACACCAACCGCGGACTGCAGAACATCAAGTTCGACAAGAACAACCACCAGATCAGCCTCGTCGACACCAATACGCGGATTCCGGTGCGGGATTTCTTCGAGTATCTGCGCGAGCAGGGCGTCGAGGAACGCGACGTGCTTCCGGTATGGCAATCGGGAGCGAACAAGAACCGGGGCGAGAGCACCGGGCGGAGTGGCTCCAACTTCTGACGAGCATGTAAATGGTCCGACGCAGGGCGGCCGCATCGTGCGCCGCCCTTTTTTTGTGCGAGCTATTGCGCAGCTGTCTTCGCCGGCGTGAGGCGATCGGGCACCGACCCACCGCACAGCGCCACCAACCGATCGCGGAAGGCCTTCGCCTCCTGTTTCTTCCCGGCGCGTTCCGCCGCCCGCGCCGCGCCGTCATAGCTGTTGAGACGTCCCGGCGCCGCACGGAGCGAGGCCTCGTACTCGGCGAGCGCGGCCGCCGGCTGCCCAACCTCGGCGAGCAGGTCGGCGAGCTGCTCGCGCGCCGGAAGAATCGATCCGGGTGTAACGGGGTGCTTGTCGGTCGAGTCCTCCAGGTCGGCGGCCGATCGCATGAGGGCCAGCGCTTCCGCGTCCTTCTTCTCGGCCCGCGCCAGCCATCCCGCCGCTGCGCGCCGCTGGATTTCGACCTGGGTGGCCCAGTCGAAACCTTTCTGGCCCTTGAGCGAGGCCTGGATCTCGGTCAGCGTCGCGACGTCCGACCGCGCCGCGTTCGCGTCGCCCGCCCGCGCCGCCCCAACTGCGCGCGCGAAATGAACGATCGCCTTGGCATAGGGATACTTCGCCCATGGGAACGTCGCCGGCTTTGCGGTCACCGCTGCCGCCTCGCTCCAGGCGCGGCGCTCGAGCGCGTGTCGGGCTGGCACCGCAGCGAGGGCGTAGCCAGCGGCGAACTGCGCGATGTCGAAGCTCGTCACCTTGGCGACGTTGTCGGCCACTTCTCGCGCCTTCGCATCCTGGCCCGTCTGCAGGTACGCGTACTCGAGGTAGTCCATGGCGTGCAGCGCGTCGAATGCCGTCGCCCCGGCGTGGGTCTTGGAGATCCACCTCTGCGCCGTCTGCGCCGACGTGATGTTCGAGTCGATCGACTCCTTCCACATTCCCAGGCGCGTAAAGATGTGCGACGGCATGTGCTGCGCGTGCGGGGCCGAGGGTGCGATCCTCGCATAGGCGCGCGCCGCCGGCAGCGCCAGCTCGGCGAGCTCGGGGTAGTCGAAGGAGTGGATCATATAGTGGGCGATCCCCGGATGATCCGGCTCGACGGTCAGCAGGCCATTGAGGATCTTTGCCGCCTCCCTCTGTCTCGCGTACGTCTTGTCGGGCGGCGAGTTGTAGGCGACCCCGAGAATCGCGAGCGCGTGGAAGATCGCCGCCTCGTGGTCGCCGGGGCTGCGCTGCGCCACGCCGGCCATGGCCTTGTCGTAGGCTACGACGCGCGACGGGTGCGGCACTCCATCGCCCTCGTAGTAGGAGCCGATCGCGGCGATGTAGTCGCGCTCACGCGCGCTCGGCGCTCCCACGGCCGCCGCCTTCTGCGCTGCCGCTCGTCCGGCAGAGAATTCGTCGTCCGTGGGCGGCCCCCAGATGGTGTGGAAATAGGTCATCGCGAGCCCCCACTGCGCCATCCCGCAACCGGGATCCTTCGCCGAAACCTCCTCGAAGGTCTTCGCGGCCTTGACGTAAGCGAAGGAGTGCAACAGCGCCAGCCCGCGCTCGAACACCGGCTGAACCTTGGCGTCACACGACGTGGGAAACCGGACCTGCCCGAACTTCTCCGGCGCGGGGTGCGCGTGATCGTGCTCGTGTTGGGCGAGTGCCCATCCGGGCGCGAGCGCAAGGGCCACCGCGAGAGCGTGAGTGCCACGGAAAGACTGCATGGCTTCCCCCTGGATTTGGAAGGGCGGCGATTCTGTCACGATGCGCGGAACAGGTCCATGCGCACCCGGATGAAGGATCAGCGCGCGCCGTAGAAGTCATAGTTCGCCGAATAATCCACGCGCGCCTCCGTGCCTTCATGTGCCGCATCGCAGCCCCCGGATGGCGCGACCCCACCGACGGTGTCGAGGCGCTGGATGTACTTCACGCCCGAAAGCATGCCGCTGCCTTCGCTCGACTTCGCGCGCAGGAGCAACCACGGCACCGCGCCCGGCACCGCCGACCGCTGCATCACTTCGCCGACGACGCGACTTCCATCGGCGCTTTCCCAGGTAGGGCCCGCGTAGTGTCGGCCGATCCTGGCGCCACTCTGATCGAACAGCTCCGCTTCGGGCGCCTTGAGCGCCCACTCGAATGCCGCCGGATCCGCTGCCTTCACCCTGCACGCGTAGATCTGGGCGCCGCGCGCCGCCGCGCGCAGGAGGAGCGACTGGCCGTCTGGAACACGGAGATTTTGCGGAACGGCCGTTGGCTGCGACCGCGGAGTGGAGGCGCAAGAAGCGAGCACGAGCGCGATGGCAGATCCGAATCGAGGCATTTTTCCTCCAGAGTTGCCTGCGGCCCTACGCATTGGAGATGAAGCGAACCTGCGAAACTATTCCGCCATCTCCGCAATGCGCGCCCGGATCAGCTTGCGGACTAGTGAGTCCGATGAATGACCTTCCCCGCACGCACTGTATAGCGCGCCTTGGCCAGGGCGCGGATGTCCCGCGAGGGGTCGCCTTCGAAGATGGCAATGTCGGCACGGAGGCCGGGCGCGATCCGGCCGAGGCGTTGCGATACCCCAAACCGCTCCGCCGGCGCGGTCGTCAGCGAGGCCAGGATCTGGGTGAAGGTCATTCCCGCTTCAGCCATCGACGCATATTCCGGTGACGGGTCTGGATCGACCGCGCCCAGGTCAGTTCCGAAGAGGACTGTGCCGCCGGCCCCGATCCACGCCCGCACCTGCCCCGCTGCAATGACGGCGATGCGTTCGCGCGCCGAGACACGGTCGTGACGAGCGAACTGCCTCCACAGCGCGAGCGTCGGCGTCAACGCCGCCCGCCGTTCCGCGATGGCGGCGAGCATCGGCGAATCCCATGCGCCGGAATCCGGCGTCGTGTGCGCGATGACGTCGACTCCGGCGCGCAGTGCGGCGAGCACGTCGGCGGCGCTGTTCGGGTGGACGAACGCGGGTCTGCCCGTATCGTGGGCGGCGTCGACCGCCGCGCGGATGGCGTTCTCCGGAAGGGAGCCGCTGCGCGGTGTAGACACGAACAGCTTGATGGCATCCACGCCATCCTCGAGAAGCTTTCGCGCGGCAGCGGTGGCCTGCGCGGCGTCCGCGATCTCCGGGGCCGGGAATTTCATGACGCCCATCATGGCGAGGACGATGTCCGGCGGCAGGCCGCCGGCCGGGAGCAGGCCTTCGCCGGTCGAGCGAATCCGCGGTCCCGGCACCTCCCCGGACTCGATGCGATCCCGGATGCACCGCGTGTTCGCCCACATCGAACCGGTGTCGAACACGCTGGTGAACCCGTACGCGGTGAAGGCGTCCCGGAGCTGCCGGTCCAGCTCCGTTGGAGGGATCGCTTCCGCCCCCGCCCACATCCGCTCGAAGAAATGAACGTGGCTGTTCCAGAGGCCGGCGGTGACGGCGCAGCCCGAGCAGTCGATCCGCTGTACAGCGGATGGAACCGGAGGATGACCGACCGACTCGATGACGCCGTCTCGCACCAGCACCGTGCCGTCGCGGACGACCTGGTCGCCAGGGCCGGGATGGATGGTCCCGCCCACCAGAGCCAGATCTCCCCCGGGCGCAGCCTTCATCGCAGAGTACTCATGACCCGCCCGCGCGAGAACGCAAGCGCCACGCGACGATCCGGAATAGAGTCGCTGGATGGCTTGCATCCGGAAAGAACTGCTGCTCGACGCGCGGCCGGAGGACGTCTGGTCGGCCGTGCGCGATTTCGGCGCGCCGCACGAGAAGCTCGTTCCGGGCGTGCTGGTGGACTCGCGGCTCGAACCGGGCGCGCGCGTCGTGACGTTTGCCAACGGGCTGGTCGTTCGCGAGTTGCTCGTCGAGCTGAACGACGAAACGCGCCGCCTTTGCTGGACGGCGCGCGGTGGCCGCGCCACGCATCACAACGCGTCGATGCAGGTGTACGCCGACGGCGCACGCACGCGGTTCGTCTGGGTCACCGACGTGCTCCCCGACGAGATTGTGCCGGCGATCTCCGCCCTCGTCGAAGCGGGCGCTGCGGCCATCCGGCGCAAGCTCGAACGCCCTCGCTGAAGCCGGATTGTGTTCGAAATCATTCGCCGCATCGCGCCGATGGGCCGACGCGAGGATTAGGCAATCGGATTCACTCGCTTGCAGTGGACGGCGAGGATGACGAGATCAGGCGACGCGGGGGCACTCTGTGGCGAGAGTGAGATCATGAAGCGGCGAATCCGCGTCGTTTCGCTCATCAATGAATTGCTCTTTGGCGGCGACGAGAGCCGGCTCCTTGCGTTCTCGCGGACGGTAAATGCGAAGGACTTCGATCATCGCGTGGTCTGCGTGAAGCGTCCGGACCGCGACTTCGACTCGCGCAACGGAACGATGCGCGCTCTGTACGCCCGCTCCGGCATCCCGGTCGCGGACCTGGGAGAAGGCTACCCAAACCTGGGCCGCGATGCGCGCCCGATGATGGCACTGAATCGCAGCCTGATGCTCACCCGATCGGTTGCCCGGTTCTGTCGCTATCTCCGGGAGCACGAGATCGACGTCATCGATGCGCACCTCGGCTCGGGCAGCCTGGTGGGAACGATCTGCGGCGCGTTGATGCGCGTTCCGGTGGCCATCACCACATATCAGGTCGAGCAATGGGACCCGCTCTGGCTGTGGCGCCGCGTACACCCGGCGGTGCTGCGCGGTGCCGATGCGGTCGTCACCGATTCCCAGGCTTGTGCGCAGGCGGTAAAGTCGTTCATGGGGCGCCCCGAAGCGGAGGTCAGGGTCATACCGAATGGCATAGAGCCGCCGTCGAGCGCGCGATCGCGCGCGGAGATGCGCGAAGTGCTCGGCCTGCCGGCGGACCCGCACGTCCGCGTCATCGGCCAGATTGCGACGTTGTTGCCAACCAAAGGGCAGGACGTGCTCCTCGAAGCCGCGAGTCGCGTCCTCGCCGAGGAACCCCACGTCGCCTTCCTGCTTCTCGGGTACCCGCGCGGCGGATCGTCGTACGCGGACGATTTGCGCCGGCAAGCGAAACGCCTCGGGGTCGACGGTCGCGTCTTCATTTGCGGCTATCCGGGAAACAACGGCGACGCGTGGAAGGTCATCGACATTCACGCCCACCCGACCGAGCTCGATTCCCTCCCGCAGGCCATCATGGAGGCGATGTCGCTCGGTATCCCCTCGGTGGTCACGCCTGTCGGCGGCATCCCGACGATGGTCGACCACGAGCAGACGGGACTGATCGTGCCGCCGCGCGACGGGGCGGCGTTGGCGCAAGCCCTGCTTCGCCTCCTTCGCGAGCCGGAAACTGCTTCCCGCCTGGGGCGCGCCGCGCAAGAACGTTACCGGCAGCGATACACGACCGCGATCATGACCGGCGCTCTGGAAAATCTCTTTGCAGGCCTCGCCAACTGACCGTGCGTCCCGACCAGCCGAGCATCCTCTACTTGTTGCCAGCCGTGCCGCTTGTGGCCGACACCGGCGGCGCTCTCCGCGCTTTGAGCGTCCTGCGTGCGCTCGACAAGGCGTTCAGACTCACCGTCGTGGCCCGGCGACACGAGAACGAGAAGGGCAGTGTGCTCGCGGGCGCTCGCCTCGAACGACGTGGCCATCGAGGGCGACGTCGCTTCTGTCAGGCTGTATCTCGACCGCGCCTTTGCCACCGCGATCCCGCTGCGCGTCGGCTCGGGGACCCGCATCAAAATCCTCGAGGCCTGGGCGGCCGGAGCTCCCGTGGTCGCCAGCCGCATCGCCGCCGAGGGCCTGCCTCATTCGGACGGAGTCGATCTGATCCTTGCCGAAGGACCGGCCGAGTTTGCACGCGCCCTGGTGCGGCTCTGGCGCGATCGCCGCCTCGCGGACCAGCTGGCGCGCCAGGGCGCCCGAACGGTGGAACCCTTCACGGTGGAAAAGATCGGCGAAGCGGTGGAGCGCGATTACCGCGAGCTGCTCGCGATTCAGGGACGCCAGACGCAGCG